>JBGVHY010000140.1:0-6838 GCA_045122755.1 Acutalibacteraceae bacterium
TTTAATCATTTAGTTCACCGATTAGTTTTTCAATATTATATTTTAATTGCTCAGCGCATTTTTTGTACACTTCAAGACTGCCGCCGAATGGGTCGGAAATCTCTTCGCTGAATATTAGAATTTTGTTACTTGGGACACCACTTTGTAATAAAACTTGTTTATGAGAACAGGTCATAGGAACAATATAATCATTGTTTTTTATATGCTCAATGGTCAATTGAGTCGGTTTGTGTAAAGATATATCAATATCGTAGTCCTTTATGGCAATTATTGAGTTTTCAGACACAGAATCACCAGTGTTTACAAACAATCCTGCGCTTGAAAAAGAATGAGCAGGGAATAGTTTTTTAGCTAATCCTTCAGCCATAGGACTGCGACAGGTGTTTCCTGTGCAAACAAATAAAATCTTCATAAATTCACCTTATTTGGTTTCATACCAAGTCTTTGCGTATTTAACCTCCGCAAGCATCGGTACTTTAAATTCAACAGCGTTTTCCATCTCTTCTTTGAGAATTAGCGCTACCTTCTCAGCAATTTCTTCTTTTGCTTCAATAATAAGCTCATCGTGTACCTGCATAATAAGCTTTGCATCGAGTTTTTCATCAATAAGTCGCTTGTTAACACGATTCATTGCAATTTTGATGATATCAGCCGCAGTACCTTGAATAGGCATATTTTTAGCTACACGTTCACCAAACGAACGAGTATTAAAGTTAGAAGCGGTAAGTTCAGGCAGATAACGGCGTCTGCCGAAATAGGTAGAAACATATCCGTCTTTTTTTGCATTTTCAACTACTTCGTTCATATATTTGTTAACACCGCTGTAGGTTGAAAGATAATTTTCAATGTATCTTTTTGCCTCAGCAACGCTTACATGGATATCTTTTGAAAGTGAGAATGCACCGATGCCGTATACAATACCGAAATTCACCGCTTTTGCACGCGAACGAATCTCAGGAGTCATAAATTCAAGAGGTACATTAAACACCTCTGAGGCGGTTACAGAGTGAATATCAACATCATTTAAAAATGCTTCAATCATCTTTTTATCATCCGCGATTGAAGCTAAAACACGTAGCTCAATCTGTGAATAGTCGGCATCAACGAGAACATAACCGTCTTTGGCTCTGAAAAATTTACGCATTTCCCGTCCAAGCTCAGTTCTGACAGGGATATTCTGAAGATTTGGTTCAGAAGAGCTGATTCGACCTGTTCTGGTTTCAACCTGATTAAGAGTAGAATGTATGCGATTATTCTCGCCGACGCATTTTAATAATCCATCGCAGTAAGTTGATTTAAGCTTTGCAACCGAGCGGTATTCAAGCAAGTATTCAACAGCCTCCGACTCATAACGCAAGCTTTCAAGCACTTCAGCATTAGTAGAGTATCCGGTTTTCGTTTTCTTTGAACAGGGAAGACCTAATTTTTCAAAAAGAGCGACGCCGAGCTGTTTCGGAGAATTAAGATTGAACTCATAACCGATGATATCATAAATCTGTTGCTCAAGGAACTTTTCACGTTCATAGAGTTTTTCAGAAAATTTGTTAATTCCTTCTACATCGACTTCAAATCCCTCTTTTTCCATGGAAAAGAGAGTGTATGATAGCGGAATTTCCACCTCACTAAGAAGACTTTCCTGATTATTTTCAACAATTTGAGATTTAAATTCTTTATAAAGTGTTTCAATTAAATCAAGCTTTTTAAGAATTTCCGAATATTCGCCCGAATACTCGTTTACAGGGTATTCCACTGCGAATCTGTTAAGGGAAAAATCTTTTCTGTCAGGATTAATCAGATATGCTGCAAGCATAGTATCGAATGAAATATCACTGTATCCGTCAATTATATGAAAAAGCGATTTACAATCGTGTGTAATAATGCCTTTTACAGAAGATAAATCAGTATTTTCAGCAAAATAAAATTTACCATCATTTTTAATGAAAACTTTATTGTCATTTATAAGAATAATGGAATTATCAGGAACTATATCTATTGTTGAAATTTCGGCATTAATACATTCTGCAGTGCTTAAAGTTTCTCCAGAATTACCGGCATCAAGACTTAATTTATCAAGCAGCTTGAACATCTCAAGATGAATAAGCTGATTTTTAAGCTCTGCTTCATCACGCTTACCTTTATCGGGGATTTCTATAGGCACTTCACAGTTAATTGTACCTAAAGTTTTACTTAAAAATGCGTTATCCTTATCGTTGATAAGCTTGTTTTTAAGATTTTCGCGGATATCTGCTGTTTCGATATTTTCATACAAATTTTCAATTGTGCCGAATTTCTGTATTAATGTTCCTGCAGTTTTTGGACCAACTCCTGTAACTCCTGGTATATTATCAGAAGTATCACCTTGTAATGCCTTAATCTCAATCATTTGAGCAGGAGTTACACCGTATTCTTCACTAATTCTTTCGACGTCATAAATGCGAACCTCAGGAGCGCCTGCCTTAGTCGCGGCAAGCTGAATTGTTACGTTTTCAGAAACCAATTGCAAAGAGTCGCGGTCACCTGTAGCTATGACGCAAGTATCACCGTTATCATTGCACTTTTTTGCAATTGTTCCAAGTATATCATCAGCCTCATAGCCTTCTTTTTCAACCACAACGCAACCATATGCTTTTAGTAAATCTTTCATAATAGGAATTTGCATACGCAGTTCATCAGGCATAGGTTTTCTTCCGGCTTTGTAATCTGCATATATTTTATGACGGAAAGTAGGTGCTTTCAGGTCAAATGCCGCAATAATCAAATCAGGAGAGTTTGTGTCAATTAATTTTAAAAGTATATTCATAAAGCCGTAAATAGCGTTAGTAAATATACCGTCTTTAGTTGATAATACGCGGATTCCATAGAAAGCGCGATTTATTATAGAATTGCCGTCAAGTGCTAATACTTTCATTACTTTTCCTCCGAAAACATATTCAAAATTATTTTACCATAAATTCGTGTTTTCTTCAAGAAAAATATAAAAAAGACACTACATTATTTTGCAGTGTCTTTTAAAGAATTAATAAACTCTTTTCTTTTTGTTTTTAGAATTGATTCTGTTGGTATAATCAGATGATTTTTTACTGTTATCTTTTTTATCACCCTTGTCCTTACCTTGTTTCTTCTCATTATGCTCGCACCAGAACACATATAAAGGTCCTGCAATGAAGAGTGAGGAGAAAGTACCGCAAAGTGTGCCAACAGACATTGGGATAGAGAATGTAAGGATTGAATCAAGTCCCTGAATTGCTGCAACAACAGTTACTGACATAATAGCCGCAAAGGTTGTGAGAGAAGTAACGCAAGTACGTTTAAGTGACTGAGAAATTGACATATTTGTAAGTTCTCTAATAGTCTTTTTATTGCCGTAAAGCGCTGCGTTTTCACGAATACGGTCATAAATAACGATTGTATCATTAAGTGAATAACCAAGAATTGTAAGGAATACAGCGATGAAGTTTGTATCAATTGTAATACCAAAGATTACATCAATAAAGTAGATAAAAAGAACATCATGTACAAGTGCTGCAAGAGCTGTAAGACCTGCTCTGATACCGCCTACTTTTCTAAATCTGTAACCTACGTAAACAATAACAAGCGCACTTGCAAGAACTACTGCCCAGATTGCTTTACCAAAGAAAGCAGAACCAAAGCTTTCGCTTACTGAGTTAACCTGTACCTGTTCAATATTGTTATCAGCAAAATCTTCAGCGAGTGATTCCTCAATCTTTGCAAGCTGAGTAGTATTTAAAGCTATGTTACCGATAGCGTTAACCTTGATTGATTCAGCGCCGGTTGATAAGTCAGCACTGCTTGTTACTTCAAGATTAATATCAGCATAATTGTTTTCTTCTTTTGTTTTTAAAATCAAAGAATTTGTAGAATAATTAGAAGTTAATGAAGTAGTTACAAGTGAAACTTGATCTTGTGTCAAGAACTCATTACCAACAGCAGAAATCTCGATGATTGCAGTACCATTCTTAGTACCTGTCTCAGCTGAGAAGGTGATGCCTTCGATTGATTCCTGGCTCAGTGTTGAAGCAACTGCATCAGCATCAAGTGTTCCTGTGTATTCATAAGTAAGCTTTGTTTCATTGCTAACTTCTGTTAAAGCTTTTTCAGCAGTAGTTTTTACTTTGTCAAAATCAATTTCGCCTTCGTAAGAATAGGTAACAGCAGCACCGCCTCTAAAATCGATAGACAAGTCAACACCGACAAAAATGTTAAAGAAAATACCTGTGATAATAACGACAATCGGTAAAATGATTGCAAATTTAAACTTTCCTATAATATCATATGTCTTTTGCATTTTTCTTACCTCCGAATAACCAAGGCTTTCTTAAACATTTAAACGAAGAAAGACTCTTAACCATAACTTTTGAAAGAGCAACACCAATAAGGAGGTTGAATACAGCACCTATCAAAAGAGTATAACCGAATGAATAGATTGAACCGGTAATCGACGAACTAAACATAAACATGAACGGTGAAACGATTTTAGCCCAGATTGAATCCGGCGGTCCGAATGCACCCATAAGGATAACTGAAACGATTACAACAGTTACGTTACCGTCAATAATTGCGCCGAAACCACGTTTGAAACCGGTTTTGATTGAACCGTCAATTGTTCTTCCTGAATTAAGTTCGTCTTTTACACGCTCAGCATTGATAACGTTAGCATCAACACCCATACCGATTGAAAGAATTACACCTGCAAGACCCGGAATGGTAAGCGTAAAACTATCAAAGAATGGGAAGAAACCTGAGATACAAGCAAAGATACCTGCAATCTGACAAGTAATAGCAAGTACTGCTACAACACCCGGCGCTCTGTAAAGTGCAACCATCATAAGCACGATGATAATGTAAGCAATGATACCAGCTAAAAGCATAACATCAAGTGATGACTGACCTAGTGTAGGGGAAACTATGCTCAATTTTGAATCATCAACTGACAAAGCGAACGGAAGTGAACCTGCGTTAATTGTATTTGCAAGCTCTTCGGCTTCCTCAGCTGTAAAGTCACCTTCGATAACCGCTCTGCCGTCGGTAATAACACTGTTTACTGTCGGAGCTGAAAGGCATTCATCATCAAGCCAGATAGAAATAGTCTGGTTGAGATTTTCTCTTGTAGCGGTTTCAAAAGCAGCTTTACCATGATCAGTAAGCTCAAGCGCTACCATACTTTCGCCGTTTTCAACAGAAAGTGAAGCAGACTCGATATCTTTTGAACCTTCAAGAACCTGATCTCCTTTAGAAGTAGAATCACCTTCATTGAAAGTAAGCACAGCCATCTGACCTAATTCTTCTACAGCGGCAGCAGGATCGAAATCCTTCTCATCATTCTGCCATGGGAAACGAACAATAATCTGTTTATTAGCGTCATCTCTGTTAACTTCAGCATCAGTGATTTTCTGTGAAGTAAGACGACGTTTTATAATCTCTTCAGCTTTTTCCATATCATCTGAGGTGATTTTTTCAACATCCATATCAGGTGTGAATACAGCTTCAACACCACCCTGAATATCAATACCCCAACGGATATCATTAACACCTTTAAGATAAACTATTTTATTATCGCCGTAATATGTACCTAGACCTGCAAAAGAGAGGTAAGTGAAGGCTACAATTAAAATAGCAACAATGAAAAATGTTGACCTTCTTGATTTTTTCATTGAAAAGTCCTCCAATTTTTTATAATCCGCACAAATATTTGCGCGTTACTAAAATATTATATAATAATTTGATGAAAAAGTCAAACAATTATATATAAAATTTTACAAAAGTTTTTCCAAAGCGGCAAGTCTTGCGCAGATTGAGAATAATTTTATTGCCTGTTTCACTTCTTTGGCCGGCGGTAAGCTCGGTGCAATTCTGATATGAGAATCTTTAGGGTCTTTACCGTAAGGGAATGCCGAACCCGCAGGGGTAGTAACAAGTCCTGCTTCGTTGCAAAGCTCAACTGTACGCTTAGCACAACCCTCAGGAGCATAGAAGCTGATAAAATATCCGCCATTCGGATCGGTCCATCTGCCGACACCTGTCGGCTTCAAAGTTTCTTCAAACTCGTCCAATACTGCCTGGAATTTCGGGCGCATAATAGCAGCGTGTTTTTTCATTAATTCTCTTATATTATCAGCGCTTTTTAAGAATCTTACGTGTCTGAGCTGATTTACCTTATCAGGACCGATTGTCTGGAACTGCATTCTGTATTTCATAAGCTGAATGTTATGATGAGAAGCACACAAAGCACTTACACCGGAACCTGGGTGAGTGATTTTAGATGTAGACATAAAGTAAAGTACACGATTTTCAGTACCGCGTTTTACACATTCCTGATAAAGACAAAGGATTTCATCTTGTCTGTCTTCATATAAATGATGAACAGCATATGCATTATCATACATAATTCTGAAGTCAGGAGCCGCAGGAGTCATAGAAGCCAATCTTATAATTGTTTCATCAGAGTATGAAATTCCATCAGGATTTGAATATTTAGGAACACACCAAATGCCTTTTACCAATGGGTCCTTGATAAGTTCTTCAACTACATCCATATCAGGTCCTGTAGGAGTCATCGGAACAGGAATATTCTCAATTCCAAAATATTCAGTAATAGCAAAATGTCTGTCGTAACCTGGACAAGGGCAGAGGAATTTAACATTTCCTTGCATAAGCCACGGTTTTTCACCGTCAAGACCGCGTGAAACAGCTTGAGCGATAATATCAAACATCATATGAAGTGATGAGTTTTCACCGATAATTACATCTTCAGGAGGACAACCGAAAAGATCAGCAAAAATAGCCTTCATTTCAGGAATGCCGTCAAGACCGCCGTAGT
>JBGVHY010000141.1:0-11969 GCA_045122755.1 Acutalibacteraceae bacterium
TCTACTTAATTTTGTAACATATCATTGACAAACCTACATAATTTTATTTTTTCAAAATAAATTTAATTATTCTTTAAAACCGCAGTCGATTAACTCGACTGCGGTTTTAAAATCAATCAGCTTTTTTCTCTACTGCAATCCAAAGTTCGCAAGTATAATCACGATTCTGCACATCGTCAGACGGATATACTTCAATTTCTACCCCTGCGGGAATATAATTGCTTGTCGGAAAAAATTCAGTAGTTATATAGCGATAAACCTCCTGAAATGCTGTAGGCATTTGACCGACAATCTTAAACACAACATAGGTATGAGCAGGTATTGTTTCGATAACAAGCGAATTATCATCAATTTCTTTACTGTCATAGCTTACACCAATTCCATAATGAAAATCAGCCGCTTCCCTATCGTAAATGCTTAATCCCATAAGACCAAATTCATCGCCCTCAGGTATACGCGGTACAAGTTTTTTAATTGTACCATTCGCGTGGCATTTACCCCAAAATTCAGGAATTTCTTTGCTTGTAAGCTCGAAATTTTTCGGATAAGTTACCTTGTTCATCATAACATCAAATGCGTCTTTTTTAACCATTCTGTAATCCATTACAGTTCCTCCTTGTAAAGTTAGTTTTACATGAAGGCGTGAAAAGGATTTTAAAGGAGCGCCATTTTTAGCCGCTGACGGACTTACTCCGTGAAACCGAGTAAACGCACGCGAAAAACTCTCAGGTGCATCATAGCCGTATTTCAGCGCAATATCAATAACCTTTGAATCGGCTTGCGAAAGTTCTGCACCTGCTAACGTCAATCTTCGGTTACGGATATACTCGCCGAGAGTGTAACCGCATATTATTGCAAAGATTTTTTGAAAATAAAAACCTGACGAATATGCGCGCTTTGCCACTTCTTCATAATTAATTTCTTCGGTAATATGCTCCTCAACATAGTCAATCGCTTGCTGAATCCCTTTTATCCAATCCATTTTCTCCCGCCTTTCGTGTAAACTTATTATACAAAAGAGGTTGTTTGTTTTCTTGACTTTGAATGCGCTAAAGTGTTAACTGATACAGTAATTTTCAATGGCTTTGCTCATAAATTCAGCTGTGCCCTCACCGCATTTATCAATATTTTTCTTAAAACGCTCGTCGCAAACGTACATTTTCCCTAGTCCCGATAAAATCTCATCAGTACAAAAGTAATAATTTTCTGTTATAAAACTCTGCCACTTTTTAACGAGTTTTTGAATTTGTACGTCTGAAGGTTTAGCACCGCTTTTCATAAGCTCTGCAAATTCGGCAATAAGTTTGCTCATCTCGGAATTTACTTCAATCCATTTTTCCTTTGAATAGTGAGCGGTTTTCTGCTCACTTTCGTGGAATGCCTGGGTGTCTCCCCACTTTTCTCTTACCTCGCTCGAGTATTTCTCGCGTGCTGACTCAAACTCGCTGTTATCGAATAGATTTATACTCATAGATTTCTCTCCTTTTTCGGCACTTTCAAGAGCGCTTATCAGCCGTTCCAGACGATTCTTTTTAAGAATCAGCAACTGTTTTTGTCTCGCTAATGCCAGTTTTTTATCGTAATTCGGTGATGAAAGAATTTCACTAATGTTCTTTAAAGAAAAATCCAGCTCTCTATAAAACAAAATCTCTTGCATGCGTTCCAATGAGTGTTTGTCATAAAAGCGATAACCACTTTGTTCATCAACAAAAGCAGGTTTTAGCAGACCGATTTCGTCATAATAGTGCAGTGTGCGCACACTAACACCCGTAAGTCGGCTAAATTCCTTGATTTGCATTTTCATTTCTCTCACCCCGAGTATAAGTATAAGCTATTACGTAACGTAAGAGTCAAGAGTTTTGGAAAAAACATTGTTTACTTCTTTTTTATCGGGTGACGAATAACTGTTTTCCACTTCTCAGGTGCTACTTTGCGAGCATCGGATAAATAAATTTCGTGGTGTCTACGAGTATTTGAAAAATCATTTTCGTAACCGTTTACTTTTATAAATTCATCCATAATTGCAACAGTTACAGGCTCATCATCAAATGCACCGAGATGCATAATTTGAACGCATAATCCTTCGTCAATAGTCAAAAACTCTGCTTTTGAACAGTCGAGCTTTTTCTTACGCTGAGCTTCTGATACTGCCCAATCAAATTCCTCTTTTGTAACAAAATCAGGCAGACGAATTACAGAAATCCAGTTAAATGTTGATTTATTTGTATACTCAACGCCTTCAATACCATCCTGCCACCAAAATCCCTCAAGCGGCGGCACAACAAAATCAAAATAGCCATCAATTCTATGGTCACCCATTTTACTCATTTTGATAGTATAGGCAATGGCATAAAGCACACCGATTGCCGCTTTATACTCCCCGTCCTCTTCATTCGGGTCGCCCTTACCACGAACAGCAATATAGTTCATAGTCGGCACTTCGACAATGCTCGGCTTAGCTTTAGGCATATAAAATTCCTTATATTCTTTCTTATAATCAAATGCCATTTTTATTTACTCCTTTTCCTTGGTGTTGTTAATTCATCATACATTGCGTGGAAAAGTCCTTTTAAAAACTCTTTATCGTCAACATTGTCAACGAGCAGCATTTCTTTTGCGCTGTCATATGGTAGTTCGTAAGGTGCGTTCGGCATTAAAGCGACCGCTGACTTAACTGGTTTTACAAGAAACCTGTCATCAAAAATTCCGCCGATGATTTTACCTCGGTAATAAATTATATACTCGCCCATCATTGCGCGATGAGTTATGTCGTCTAGCAATGATAACTGTTCTAAAATAAAGTTTAAATATTCTTTAGTTGAAGGCATAAAGCTCACCTCACCAGATAAAAGGAATAATTTTGTATTTTACTCTTGTTTTGTACTCTGTATAGCCCTCTAATCCTTGCTCTAAGACCTGTTCTTCATTGCGAATTCGCACAACGATTATCACAGGGTAAAAAGCAAATACAATCAGCGAAAACCATGAGCCGAGCACTACGGGCATTACAAGATAAAGCAATATTGTTGCTGAATACATAGGGTGTCGCACAATTGAATAAAGCCCTGTGTCGATGACCTTTTGGTTTTCCTGTATCTCTACCGTTCTTGAAAGATAGGCGTTTTCGCGTATTACCTCGGCATACAAGCCATACGCTACAAGGAATAACATGCTCGCAACCGCAACGACCGATTTTGGCACAGCCGACCAGCAGAAGCGAAAATCAAGTCCTGCTACTATAAATCCTACTGTGAAAATAATTCCCGAAAACGCAATTACACCTTTTTGAGTGGACTCTTTTTCTTTTGAATTAAGTCTTTTCTTAAGCAGTTTGGGTGATTTAATAAATAAAGCCAGTCCAAGTAACATCATAGGAATAAACAATAACGCGATAAACAACCACGCGTTCATATATTTTAATGTGCCTGCGGGCAGAAACAGCAAAAATCCTACCATAAGAAGTCCTGATATAAATTTAACAGCGGTATTAAGAAGCAATTTCATTTTTTATTCTCCTTCAACTTAAAATTTATAACACTAAAATTGATATGACCTACTCCGAATAGCACCGAGAAAAGTATTAACGGTACGGATAAAAGCATTATTCCGCTGAAAGCGAAAATCACAGTTGGAATGAATGATAACCACAATACTTTAATCAGACTATCGCTTTTGCAAAACACTATCCAACCCAAACAGTAAGTAAAAAGCAAAACACAGTTTACAGTAAGATAAACATCTCTCGCACCCGAAAACCAAAAACCTAAATATGTATAAGGAATATTAAAAATCATAAGCGCGAAACAAGCAAATCTACCGATTTGCTCTATTGTTTCGATTAGTTTGTTGTGATAATAATTTCGGAACGCTTGCTTATCAAAAATCACACAAACAATGTTTGGTATCATCATAATTGCAACAATTATAAGTCCGTAATAATTAAACCAAGTCATAAATCTCCTCGTATTTTTCATCGATCAGAATATATTCACAATCGTGCTTTTCACACATTTTAAGATTATATAAGTTTTCTTTGATTAACAAATCTTTACTGTAACAAGAGTCGTCTAGACGGTTTTCAATATCATTTGCATGTGCCTTGATTTGTTCAAAGTTTTCGCGAATATATTTTTCGCTCATTATAAGGCAATAACCTTTAATTTCGCTTAAATATTCTGCTGAAAAGTCCTTTCTCCAAGCAAAAGGTATATAGCAACCCTCTACAATTAAGTTTTGGTTATTCTCAATTGCTGTTTTTATCATTTCTCTGACAATCGGCCATAGATATTTAGTCAGTTGCTCATCATTACTTTGGGGTTTAAGCGTTGTATTTCCGCTTCTTATAAGCCCCATTTTAAGATGATCGATTGAAAGATAAGGATATTTATGCTTTTCGAGTATTCTTTGCGCAAGAACAGTTTTGCCCGTATGCGATGCGCCAAATATAAGAAAAATCATATTATTTTAACTTCTTTCCGTCGCTGAAAGCTTTGCCTACTACTTCACCGAGAGTTACATAGGTATGGTTAGCCGAATCATATGTAATCGGACGGAATTTTGATAAGTCAATCTTGCCATCAGTCAAAATGCTCTCATCAGCGCTTACATTTATAATCTCGCCGACTAATCGGCAGTTCTCCTCATCGTAGATTTTAAGTTTACATTCGAGTACCATTGGTAATTCTTCAAAAAGCGGTGCATCTACAGACTCGCTCTTTACTGCGTGCCAACCTGCTTTTTCTATCTTATCAGGCTCATCATTACCCGAAACAATGCCTACATAGTCAGCCTCAACAACCGTTTGAGCGGTTGCCATACTTACGGTAAAGGCTCTGCGAGAAAGAATATTTTCAGTAGTTTTATGGTCGTCACTTACGCAAATTGAAATCTCCGTTTCCTCGCTGATACCGCCCCAAGCCGCGTTCATGGCGTCAGGTTTACCGTCTTTATCATACGAGCCGATAATAAGAACCGGCATAGGATACATCATTGCTTTTGCACCAAAGTTTTTCCTCATTTAAATTACCTCCAAAAGTTTTCTTTATTTTAACATATCTTACATACAAAATCAATTTAGATATTGATTTTTGCCCTTAAAAAATGCTATAATCTTATTCGGTAAAAATTTTTAGGAGTAATAAAAATGATAGATAAAGAATTGCGCGAAATACGCAGAAGATTTCGTCCTGATAAAAACAGTATCTTAAGTATTCGCGGTTGCCTTGTAAACGCTGATAAAGAGATTGTTACAAAATTTAATCAGCCGATGGCGACCTGCTCAAACGAAGAGGGCGAAAAAATCCTTAGCACTATGAAAAAATCACTTTCAGGCTCACTTGGCACTAATCTTCTCGACCTTGAATTTGGCAGGGAGCAGATTATGGAGGGTGACGAGCATAAGCTTCTTATGGCGCTTCGTGATTCAAGATTGCAGGATGAGGACGCTGAAAATGCTTTTTACCAGCGAGTAATTGAAAGCGCTGATTTTGAGGACAGCTTTGTAATACTTCTCGCTTGTGACAACTACGATGTTTTCACTTTTTCAAAAGATGGTGAAAAAGAAGATTCTACCTCGATGTTTACATACATCATTTGCAGTATCTGCCCTGTAAAGCCGCTTAATGCAGGACTTTATTTCCGCGAGGCTGACAGCTCGTTCCGCGCGATTGACGCGCATACAATGCTATCGGCTCCTGAAATGGGATTTATGTTCCCTGCCTTTGACGACAGAGCTGCTAACATTTACAATGCGCTTTATTATACAAAGGATATTTCAAATATTCATCCTGCTTTTATCCAGCGGATTTTTAATACTCAACTGCCGATGTCAGCCGCTGAACAGAAAGACAATTTTGATAGCTGTCTTACAGATACACTCGAAGATGAATGTGATTTTGAGGTTGTCCGCTCAGTTCACGACCAGATTTCCGAAATGGTTAAAGAGCATAAGGATACCAAAAAAGAAGAGCCGCTTAAGCTTACAAAATCTGAGTTTAAAAATGTTCTTGAATACTGCGGTGTTGATGGCGAAAGAGTAGAAAAATTCGGCGAGAAATTTGACGAGCAATTCGGCAAAAATGCGGAAATTGCACCAAAAAGCATCGTTAATGTGAAAAAATTCGAGGTAAACACGCCTGATATTACGATAAAGGTTAATCCCGATCGCACCGACCTTGTATCCACACAGGTTATAAACGGTGTTAAGTACATACTTATCCGTGCGAATGACGGTGTTGAGGTAAACGGCGTTAATATTGATATAAAATAGCAAAAAGCGTGGTTTAATACCACGCTTTTTAATTTAAAGCTCAACTATATTTGTAACAATACTACTTCCTACTATGTCAATAAATCCGTAAGACGGTCTGCCCATATTCGGGTGAACGCAAGAGCCGGGATTCATCACATAAAGTCCGTCGATATACTCTGCAAAAGCTATATGAGTATGACCGAAAAGCAAAATATCCACTCCTCTTACCTTTGCCTCATTAATTATTTTTTCATAGCCTGATTTTACGGAATACAAATGTCCATGGGTAAAAAAGACCTTTTTTGAGCCTAATTTTATCTCCTGTTCTGTCGGGTAATTGCCGAAATCGCAGTTTCCTTTGACAAAGTAAAACTTGATATCTGGATAAAGATAGCTTATATCCTCGGCTTTTTGAACACCGTCGCCGCAGTAAATCACAACATCGGGTTTGGAATTTTCAATAGCCTTTTCAATCGGTGCTACATATCCATGCGCATCAGATAAAACAACAATTCTCATTGAAACCTCTTCTACAAATTAAACTTTTATCATATTATATAACAAAAGGAGTGTTTTTTCAATGATAGATAAGAATAAACTTGACGAAATGATGAAAATTGCCGACAAAAACGGTGTTGACAAACAGACTGTTGACGGTATTATGAAAAATTTAAGTGAAGATAACAAGAAAAAGATAAATGAAATTTTAGGCGATAAAGAAAAGCTTAATAAGATTCTAGCTGATAAATCAGTTCAGGAGCTTATAAAGAAATTCGGAAATAAAAATGGATGATTTAGCATCAAAAATTACTGAACTTTTGGGCGACCCCGAAGGTATGAAGCGCATTTCAGATATCGCCTCGTCACTGATGTCATCTCAAAGCAATGAGCCACCAAAGCCTGAGATCGAAAGCAAAGAAAGCTTTAGCTTATCCGATATGCAGATTGACCCTGTTATGATGGGAAATATGATGAAAATGATGTCGGTTTTAAAAAATCAAAATCAGGACGATGACAATACACGTTTGTTGATTGCGCTGAAACCGCATCTGTCCGAAGAACGGCGAAAAAAAGTTGATAAAGCTATATCTCTGCTCAAAATCGTAAAGCTGCTTCCCCTGCTTAAAGAAAACGGATTAATGAGCCTGTTTGGAGGGTAAAGCCTATGGACGACTATTCATTCAACCAAATAAAAAGAATGGAACAGGAGGCTACCAAACGAGCAAGAGAAGCAAGTATGAGAGCAAAGCCCGCACCAAAGCAGCAGGAAAGGTCGAAAGAGCCGTCGCATAATCAGCATCAGAACAAGCAACAAACACAGATGCAGAAGCGCAGCTCTTTCAGCTTTTTAAATGCGCTTGATATAAAGAAGCTTATTGGTGAAAATTCGGAACAGGCAATGTTATTGTTGCTCATCTTAATTCTAAGCCACGATAACACCTGTGACGAATATTTGCTTTACGCGCTGATATACATTATGCTTTAAAACCAAGATTTAATTTCTTCAAGCCATTCAACAACCTTGAATTTTACGATATATTTGTCTTTGTTTTCGACTATTTCGGTTTCATCATCGGGCAGAACTTCATCAACAGTTTGCGACGAGGACACAACGCAAAGCGACGGATACATCACGCACCACCAGTTTTTGCCCTCAGCCTTGCCTATCTTGATCTGCAGGGCGGTGTAAACGCCTGCAGGCAAAGTTGTATTTTCATAAGTTCGGGTGTTAAAATAACAAGGTGTAACGGCTGCTTTTACTTTGTAATTGCAGCCGTTTTTTTGCAGTTCATCGGTTGCAACCGCGCAAAACTCCATAAGATTTTCGTTAGCAATTGCTAATGTTTGATTAAGATTTTCGCTGTTTCCAAACAAGTCCAAACCTTCAAGCAGTAATCGGTCGCGGACTTTTAACTTTAACTGTTGGTCGTATTCCGAGTCAGAGTTTGCAAGGATATGTAATCTGAAAACTCTCTCCCTTATATCCGAGCATTTTACTGAGAAGTCAAAGCAACTTAAGGTAATTGTAAAACATAATGCTATTAATACACTTAATTCTAATTTTTTAAGATACATAAATAAAACTCCTTGTAGGTACTTTCAAACAAAGTATCGGCAAAGAGTTATTATTTTATTCAGTTTTCTTTGCTACCGAATTTTACAGGCTCGCACAAAAAAATATCTTCATACTTATCTGATAATTCATCTTTTGCGCGTTTTGCGGTATCAGTATCCTCAAAAAGACCGAAAATGCTCGGACCGCTGCCTGAAAGGCAAGCACACAAAGCGCCGTTTTCTACTAATTCGTCTTTTGTTTTCAAAAATTCGTTGTTATACAAAAGCTCAAAAACATTTTCCATATTCTTCGATGCCTCAATCAAATCACCCTCGCAGATTGCATCGACAAGCGCGCGAGTATCAGGGTGAATAACATCGGTCATACTGTCAAATTTTCGGTACATCTCGCCTGTTGAAAGCTTGTAGCCGTCTTTAATAATCAAGAATGCACAATCAGGCAATTCAGGCAATGGAGTAAGAATTGTTCCTCTGCCTTCAGCAAGCTGAGTGCCTCCCTCAATAAAGAAAGGAACATCGGAGCCAACTTTTTCAGCGATTTTTTCAAGCTCCTCATTATCAAGCTTTGTGTTATAAAGCTGATTAAGCGCAACGATTACCGCTGCTGCATCGGACGAGCCGCCGCCAAGTCCCGCCGCAACAGGAATACGTTTTTTAATCTTAATTTCAGAACCGCCGTTTATTTCAGTGAACTCAAAAAACTCTTTAGCAGCGATTACAGCAATATTATTTTCATCTTCAGGCACATCACCGTTGCATTTAACGCAAATCTCATCATCGACAGTAACTGTAACGGTATCAAAAATATCAACCGACTGCATTACCATTTCAACGGTATGATAGTTGCCGTCTGCAGATTTTCCTGTGATATCAAGGTTTAAGTTGATTTTAGCATACGCCTTCAAACTGACAGAATCAGCCATTATTTTTCTCCTTTAAGCTCATTTACAAACTCTTTAATTCGTGATACTGCTTGCTTTAAGTTAGGTAAGCTGTTGCAATAAGAAACTCTAATAAATCCCTCACCGCTTTCACCGAAAGCGTTACCCGGAACTGCCGCAACCTTCTTTTCCTTAAGCAGTTTTTCGCAAAATTCCTCGCTTGAAAGACCTGTTGATGTAATACAAGGGAAAGCATAAAAAGCGCCTCTCGGCTCAAAACAGTTAAGTCCCATTTTGCGGAACTCATTAACGATAAATGTTCTGCGGACATCATATTCCGAAAGCATATTAGAGATATCATCATCACCGTTTCTAAGAGCCTCAATCGCCGCATACTGCGAAGTTGTTGGCGAACTCATAATGCAGAACTGATGAATTTTTGTCATCTGTTTCATAATAGGTGCCGGACCGCAGGCATAACCCAAACGCCAGCCTGTCATCGAATAAGTTTTTGAAAAGCCTGAAACTAAAACGGTTCTCTCCTGCATACCGTCAATCTCGGCAATTGAAGTGTGAGAAACACCGCCGTATGTAAGCTCAGCATAAATTTCATCAGAAAGAATAACTATGTCCGTTCCTCTTAAAACTTCAGCGATTTCCTCTAAATGTTCCCTTCTCATAATAGCGCCTGTAGGATTATTCGGGAACGGTAGAATAAGCATTTTAGTTTTATCGGTAATTGCCGAGCGCACTTCATCAGCTGTAAGCCTGAACTCATTTTCCTCTTTAGTATTAATGATAACGGGAATACCGCCTGCCATCTGAACAATTGGAACATAGCATACAAACGAAGGTTCAGGGATAAGTACCTCGTCACCTGGAGCAACAAGCGCCTGAACGGCAATATCAATAGCTTCGGAACCGCCGACGGTTACTAATACTTCAGTTTCAGGGTTATATTTTAAAGAATATTTTCTATCTAAAAATTTAGTAATTTCAATGCGCAGCTCTAAAAGTCCCCAGTTGCTTGTATATCTTGTCTGAGACTTTTCGAGCGATTTAATACCTGCCTCGCGAATATGCCAAGGAGTTTTGAAATCAGGCTCGCCGACACCTAGCGAAATTACGCCTTCCATCTTTTCGGCAATATCGAAAAATTTTCGTATTCCCGAAGGTTTAAGCCCTACAACTGACGGATTAAGGACATTATCATAATTAATCAAAACGAGTAAATCCCCCTGTCGTCAGTTTCTTTATCCATCATTTCTACACCGATTTCCTTATATCTGCGAAGGACAAAATGAGTTGCGGTTGATTCAATATTATTCATTACCGCAAGACGTTTTGCAACAAAAAGCGCAACCTCTTTAAATGAGCGTCCTTTTACTGTTACAGAAAGGTCATAACCGCCCGACATAAGGTACACTGACTCAACCTCAGACATCTGCATAATTGTTTCAGCGATTTCCTCAAAACCTGCATTTTTCTGCGGAACAACTTTAAGCTCAATAAGTGCTGTAACGTGAACATCACTCACCTTATCCCAGTCGATAATTGTTTTATAACCGCAAATAATTTTCTCTTTTTCAAGCTTTTCGATTGTTTTTGTAATATCCTCTTCGCTCATGTCAAGCATTGATGAAAGCTCAGCAGGAGTATATCTTGAGTCTTTTTCAAGAATTTTAAGTAATTTCTCAGTATATTTTTCCATAAGTATCTCTCCTTCTAAAATTAGAGTTTTTTGATTTTTTTAACGCGTTTTAGTCTGGCTCGTCTGCGTTTATTGCTCACAACATTAACAGCAATAAGCAGTATAAGAATTAAAACGAGGCACACCGCAATAACGATAAACCAGGTTGATGTAAAGATATTCTCAGCAATTCTGCCTATAAACAGCCAGGTGCTTCTCTTTACCTCATAATTGTTTACAAGGTTTACCTTTGCAATTTCCTCACCTGCACATTTTATGCTTACATAGCCTAAAATCTGCCCTTTTTCAAGCGGTGCCCATACAGAATTCTCTTTAAGTACCGGGTCATAAATTATACTATCATTTGTAATATCTTTAGGCATAATTACCGTAACGTTTTTCTCAGGATAAAGCTGAACAAAATCAGTTTCACTTGACAATTCAACGTCCATCTCGGCAATCATTGTATCAGTATCAGCAACAGTTCTGTATTCAAAATTACTAAAAGCCCATTTGTAAAGATTCTGCGAATCCTTAAACTGAGTATTTTTATCACGGTCACCGCCCATAACAACGCAGAGATAATTATATCCGTCTTTAGAAGCAGTAGATGCAACGCAAGCGCCGGCTGGAGTAGTAAAACCTGTTTTGATACCGCGAGCATACTGATAATAAAGGCTGCCGGTATACGGATTTATAAGTGAGTTAGTAGTTGTTGCAGTCCAGCTTGAATTTTTGTTAGTTGCAGGAACTTCATATACATACTGTGAACAGATATTTAGAAAGTTCGGCAAATCAATGGCATATTTACAAAGCTTAACCAAATCTTTTGCAGTAGTATAATGCTCATCATCGTGAATACCTGTTGCATTCATAAAATGAGAGTTTGTCATTTTAAGCTTTTTAGCCTTTTCATTCATAAGATCAACAAAGTTTTTGCCTGTTACCTTTTCAACATAATCAACAATAACATTCGCAGCATCTGCCGCAGAACGAACCATAAGCAGATTTAGACACGCTTCAAGCGTAATATTTTCACCCGGAACAAGATTTCCTACAACCAATCCGCTAC
>JBGVHY010000142.1:0-5126 GCA_045122755.1 Acutalibacteraceae bacterium
TTGGTAAATGGAAGTTTTGTAATGAAGAAGATATTCGTGCAATTGTAGGCGATAATCCTTCGGATATGAAAATAGCTGTTATGGCTGATGTTGGCAGATGTGATTACAAAACTGATTTCTTGCCGAAAAGCGAAAGCGTAATTGATATGATTCGTGTTGCTTGCTATATTCACCAGATTCCGGCAGCAATTGATATGATTGAGTGTTTTCACGCTCTCGGTTATGAAACCACATGCAATATTATGGCTGTTTCTCAGGTTAATTCGGATCAGATTGATCAGGCATTAAAAATGCTTTGTGAAACTAATGTTGATGTAATTTATCTTGTTGACAGCTATGGCTCTCTTTATCCTGAAAATGCATCAGAGCTTGCTAAAATGTATTTGGCCGCTGCTGAAGGTTCGGGTAAACAAATCGGCTTCCATGCTCATAATAATCAGAATTTGGCATTTGCTAACACAATTGAAACAATGTCTTACGGCGTGTCATACTTGGATGCAACCGTTCAGGGTATGGGTCGCGGTGCAGGTAACTGTGCTATGGAATTACTTCTCGGTTTCCTTAAAAATCCGAAATATAATATCTATGCCGTTCTTCAGTTTATTGAAAAATATATGCTCGAGCTTAAAGAACAGGGAGTTATGTGGGGATATGATATTCAGTATATGTTAACCGGTATGTTAAACCGTCATCCGCGTGAAGCAATTGATTTTACAAATGCAAGACGCAGTGATTACCCTGAGTTCTACAAATCACTTCTTGAAAATTATTAGAATTAATTAAATTTACAGCCGTCTTTAAAAGACGGCTGTTTTTTACATCAAAAAAGAAGCCAAAGTATTGCTTTGACTTCTTTTTTATATTATTTACCTTAGTCAGTATAAAACATATCAAAGCCTGAAACTTTTTTGTTATCATCAAATTTGAATTTTATTGAAAGTCCTGAGCCAATATCGAGAGTGTAGCCGATGCAAGGTTCTGTTGTATCTTCCATCTGGTTAAGGTCAGGGTCGCCCAATTCGTCGATAACATGCTGATATGTTGAATAATATGTAATCTCCTTGTATCTGTATGCATCTTTGTTCTGTACAGATGTGTAATCAACTGTCATTGATGCAATTCTGCCGCCGTCGTCGGTAGAGATTGTCATACCATCGTAGTAATAAACACTTCCGCCGTAGAATTCGTCGGTTGCAGAGTCCTTAATTTGTTCACCGAAGTGGTCGGAAACACCTGAGAAAGTAACACCGAGATAACCGTCCAAATCAACGCTGTTTTCACTGATATATCCTTCGGTAGTGGTTTCTGGCTCAGTAGTTGTAGTTTGAGCCTCGGTAGTAGTGGTTGTAGCGGCTGTTGTGGTTGTTACAGGAGCAGTTGTTGTAGTTGTTTCCTGCTCTTTATCATCAGAGCCTGATACAAAACCTACAATTACACAGATAATAACGATAATTGCAACTAAAATACCGATAACAGGGTAGAGGAGATTTTTCTGTTTTCTTCTCTGACGAACTCTCGGACGTTCATCACGAGCTTCATGCTGAAAATCATAAGGCTGTTCGGGTTCTTTGTATTCCTCTTCCTCATAAGCAATCGGTTTTCTTTCAAAGCGCTTTTCAATCTCGCTTTCCGAGAAACTGTAAATATTGCTGCTGAAATAGCTGTCGGAGCCGTTTTTATCTTCGGAAATATATTTTGAAACATTAAGCTTTGAATTTTCAGCCTTTTTCGGCGCAGTTTTATATGTAAAAACCTCACTGCCGAGTGCTTTGTTGCAATAAGGGCAAATTTTTGAATTTTCAGGGATTTCTTTTCCACAAAAATCGCATAATTTTGTTGTCATTTCTTATTTTCTTCCTTCATATATTTAATAATAAATTTATTCTACTGCATTTTTCTTCAAAAATCAATGAATTTTCTATAAATTTTCGCTGTAAAATTCATCTAAAAATGAATGATTTTCACCATGTGAAGTATATTCAACGAATGTGTCGAGTTTTACATTGTGAATTGAGTTGAAAATGCTTTTTTCAATTAGAGGATTGTCTTTTTTAAGCTCTTTAATTAAATCCTTTATTTCTTTACGCTTGGAGCCTGACGCTTCTTCACAAGAGATATTTTTCTTTGTAACTGAGCAAGCACAATTGATAAATTCGAGCTCATTATACCTTGCCCATGCGATTACTGAGTCTTCGTGAATACAGTAAAGCGGACGAATAAGAGTCATACCTTCAAAATTTGTTGAATGAAGCATAGGTAGCATCGCCTGCAACTGCGAGCCGTAAAACATACCCATAACGGTGGTTTCGATAACATCGGAAAAATGATGTCCGAGCGCAATTTTGTTGCAACCAAGCTCTTTCGCCTTGTTATAAAGGTGCCCTCTTCTCATTCTTGCACACAAATAGCAAGGCGTACCTCCGACAGATTCAGCAACCGCGAAAATATCAGTATCAAAAACTGTTATAGGAAGCCCTAAAATTTCAGCATTTTTTTTGACCTTGTTTAAATCTTCTTCGCAATATCCGGGATTCATAACGAGAAATCGGAGTTCAAAAGGTACTTCGCTGTATTTTTGCAAAATCTTCATTAAGAGGCCTAGCAACATAGAATCTTTGCCGCCTGAAATACAGACCGCAATTCTATCGTTTTCATTAATAAGACAATAATCCTTAACCGCTTTGATAAAAGGATTCCATATCTCTTTTCTGTATTTTTTATTAATGCTTCGCTCAATCAGCTGTTGTTTTGTCAGTTGTTTTTCTGCCATTTTTATCTCCGTTTTGGTTTTTTTAAAATTATATAACAATTGTTCTTTATTTACAAGTCTTTTCAATGAAAAACCTGCGGTATTATTTACCGCAGGTTTTAAAAATAGTCTATTTATCAAATGGTTTCATTGTAAATGAGAATTTGATAGGTTCTTTAGCTTCGTGAGTAAATTCTTTATGAACAGGCGCTCCCCATGAATCATCACCGCCGACACCGCTCATAAAGCCATTTACATACACTCTTGTGCAGTAAGGCTCAGGTAAATAAGTAGCGGTAATTGCTGACTCGATTTCATCAGGAGTGTAGCTGATTGCCGACATATCAAGAGTATTTTCAGCTTTAAACATAACGCCCTTGTCACTGTCGTTACTAAGCTTCATCCATCTTGTCTGGTGACGGTTGCCGTATTCCTGTGGACGCATATAACCCGGGAACTGACCCTCAACCTTGGTATTATAAATACCTACTTTACCGCCTGAGAATTTATCGCAGTAAGTATGCTCTGCACCGAGTCCGTACCACTCAAGGTTAGAATACTCTTTCTTGAGTGAAATCACAAGACCTGCACACGGGAATTTCGGCATATCTTCAGCACCCGAATATTCGTAATCAAATTTGATAGAGCCATCAGGGAAGATAGTTGAAACTACTGTTACATAAACTTCTTTATCATAGAAAGGCTTGAATATAACTGTATAAGAAGCGTTGCCGTCTTTTTCTTCCGATACAAAATCAGAATAACGGGTGTAAGCAGAAGCGTTTTTCCAAATCTGACCTCTGTATTCAGCTTCATTACCTCTGTCATTATCAGTAGTTGCACGCCAGAAATTGATTTTAATCGGCTCGTGAAGTAATTCCTTGCCTTTGTATTTATAAGAATGAATTGCGCCTGTTTTGGTTGAAACAGATACGCTGAAATCTTTGCCGTAAACGCTCTTGATAGGTGAACGGCTGTTGAAGATTTCAAGCTTACCGCTGATTTTCTTTGTCTTTTCCTGTTTTTCAGTAAAGCTGAACTGACCGAAATCAATCTCGTAATCTTTTTCAGCGTAAGAAGTTGCTTCTTTAAGATGCATTGAAACGATTACTGTGATTTCACCATCAAGGCTTGGCACTTTATAATCATATACAGCAGTTCCTTGAGGAGCTGCGTCAACGCAAAAACGTGAAACCGTAACAACTTCTCCGTTTTTAAGAATAGTAAGCTTAAAGGTAAATTCATTAAGATTTGTAAAGGAGTAATTATTCTTAATGGAAACCTGATTTTTGCTAGGAACAATATCAACAAAGCCGTAGCAATGCTTAACTTCCTGCATCTCAGGGGTATTTGTTCTGTCGGCGTTTACAATACCGTTGCCGCAGAAGGTAGTTTCGCTTGCCGCATCAAACTGACCGCCGTAAGCAATGTATTTTTTGCCGTTTGCATCAGTAGCATAAAGCCCTTGGTCAATGTAATCCCAGATAAATGCACCGAGGTAGCCCTCGTATTTTTCAAGGTTTATATACTTGAATAAGTTGCCTGTTGAGTTGCCCATTGAATGAGCATATTCAACGATTAAATAAGGCTGGTCAAATTCGCCATTTTCGAGCTGTTCTTTAAGTGCATCAGGCTTTGAGTACATCATTGATTTAAAGTCCGAAACGCCTTTGTTATCACGTTTGCCGTGGCAAATACCTTCATAATGAACAGGTAAAGTTCCGTCTATTTCATCAATCTTTCTGCGCATAGCCTTGAAATTCTCGCCGTCGTAAGACTCATTACCGAGCGACCATGAGAATATACAAGCATGGTTTTTATCGCGCATAACCATATTTTCAGCTCTGCGAACAACCGCGTCAGTCCAATGCGGCCAATCGCCCGGAACTGTATTCTCCTGAAACACACCGCTGTAGTTCCAACTGCCGTGTGTTTCAAGGTTGGTTTCGTCCATCACATAAAGACCGATTTTATCGCATAATTCATAAAGATACGGGTGGTTAGGATAGTGAGAGGTGCGGACAGCGTTCATATTATTACGCTTGATATTGATAATATCTTTTTCCATCTCTTCGCGTGTGATAACACGACCGCCTTCAGCCGACCATTCGTGACGGTTTACACCGCGGATTTTAAGAATTTCGCCGTTTATAAATACTTTTAAGCCGTCAACCTTAACCTCTTTGAATCCAATATCGTATTTGATTATTTCGTATTTATCGCGGATAGTAAGTGTGTAAAGATAAGGTTTTTCGCAGTTCCAGAGAGTAGCATTCTTAATCTCGAAAGGTAAAGTGACAGTTTCTACCGAATTAGCAGGAACTTCAATAGTAATTCTCTCAGAATAAACGTCTGAAAGCGCAGCTTTTATAGTGTA
>JBGVHY010000143.1:0-8715 GCA_045122755.1 Acutalibacteraceae bacterium
AATCCTTTTACCGCTGTGTTTTCATAAGCAACGTTCGCAGGAAAAAATTCCATAATAGGTTTATGTTTATTATCAACACCGAAACTTGTAATACATTGACCGCGGTTTACATAGAACGACCAAATTGGAATACCTTTTTCGCCTGTAAGTCCAGGCAGAAAACTGCAAAAAGGAACTTTTTTGTCATAATTTTCGATAACAAAAGTATCGTTTTCTAATCTGTATGAATTCATATACTCTCTCCTGAATTTTAAATATATTGGTATTGTAACACAAATAGTTATAAAAGTACAATAAATATTTAATATTTTCTATTATTTTTTTATAATAAGTATGTTATAATTATGCAAAACTAAAGGAGATGGTATTTTTATGAAAATTTTGTCAATTGGTAACAGCTTTTCTGAAGATGCGCAAAGATATTTAAACCAAATTGCAGAATCAAACGGCGATAACATATACTGCGCTAATCTTTACATAGGCGGATGCTCGCTTTACAGACATTATAATAATATAAAAGAAAATAATGCTGATTATGATTATCAAATAAACGGAGAGCATACCGATAAAAAAATATCAATTAAAGATGCGCTGCTTCGTGAAGACTGGGATTATATTACCGTTCAGCAGGTCAGCAGTTTCAGCGGAATGACTCAAACTTATTACCCGTATATCACAGAAGTGATTAAATATGTAAAAGAATTGCGCCCTAAGGCTGAAATTTTGCTTCATCAGACTTGGAGCTATGAAAACGGCAGTGAACACGGCGATTTTCCTAACTACGATTGTGACAGCGATAAAATGTTCCGCGAAATAGTTGAAACTAACGCAGAGGTAGCAAAAAGAGAAAATATTAAAACGATTATTCCCGATGGAGAAATAATTAACAAACTTAGGCATACAAAAACATTTGATTATCAAAACGGCGGTGCTTCTCTTTGCAGAGACTCGTTCCATATGGATTTAATTTTTGGAAGATATGCTCTTTCACTTACCTGGTATAAGGTTTTAACAGGTAAAGATGCAACCGAACCAACTTACCTTCCACCTTTTGAAGATGATTCTTTGGATAATATAGAAAAAATCAATCTTATTAAAAAAACAGTTGAAAAGCATTTTGAATAATATATAATAAGGCACCTTTTGGTGTCTTATTTTTATGGAGTTTTCGTTGTACTACATCGGTTTGTTAATTTTTTAACGGTATTTTTGTAGAAAAACGGGATTTTTACGAAAAAAGTTGTTAAACATTTAACAATGTTATTGACTTTTATTTTTTTTAATATATAATAATATTTACCATTTAAAATTTATAAATAAAAAAAGGACTATTTTGGAGGAAAAAACAATGGGTAGAGTTTATAATTTTTCAGCAGGACCTTCTATGCTCCCTGAAGAAGTATTAAAGAAAGCGGCAGCAGAAATGCTCGACTACAACGGTTCAGGTCAGTCTGTAATGGAAATGTCACACCGTTCAAAAGTGTATGACGAAATTATTAAAGGCGCTGAGGCTCTCGTTCGCGAGGTTATGAATGTTCCTGATAATTACAAAGTGCTTTTCTTACAGGGCGGCGCTTCATCACAGTTCGCTATGGTTCCGTTAAACCTTATGACAAAGAGCGGTAAAGCTGATTATGTTATCACAGGTCAGTGGGCAAATAAAGCTTACAAAGAAGCTGCAAGATACGGCGAAGCAAATGTTGTTGCTTCATCAGCTGATAAGACTTATTCTTATATTCCAAAGCTTGATAAAGAAACATTCACTAAAGATGCTGACTACTTCCACATCTGTATGAACAATACAATTTACGGCACTAAATGGCATGAACTCCCTGATACAGGTGATGTTCCGCTGGTTGCAGATATTTCTTCATGCATCCTTTCAGAGCCTATCGATGTTTCTAAATTCGGCGTTCTTTACGCAGGTGCTCAGAAGAATATGGCTCCTGCAGGTATGACACTTGTAATTATTCGTGAAGACCTCATCGGCAACGCTATGGATATCACTCCTACTATGTTTAACTATCAGACACACGCTGATGCTGATTCAATGTTTAACACACCACCTTGCTACACCATTTATGTTGCTAAGCTTGTTCTTGAGTGGGTTAAAGAACTTGGCGGTCTTGAAGCTATGAAAGAAATAAATGAAAAGAAAGCTAAGCTTCTTTATGATTTCCTTGATAACAGCAAGCTTTTCAAAGGCACAGTTGTTGCTGAGGATCGTTCACTTATGAACGTGCCATTCGTAACAGGTAACGATGAGCTCGATGCTAAATTCGTTAAAGAATCAACTGCAGCAGGCTTTGTAAACCTTAAAGGTCACAGAAGCGTCGGCGGTATGCGTGCTTCTATCTACAACGCTATGCCATACGAAGGTGTCGAAAAACTCGTTGCATTTATGGCTGAATTTGAAAAGAACAATATATAAGGAGTAATCTTTACAATGTATAACATTAAAACACTTAACAAAATCTCAAAAATCGGACTTTCACAGTTTGATGATACAAAATATACTTGCGCTGATGAGATTGAAAACCCTGATGCTGTCCTCGTTCGCTCTGCTTCAATGCACGATATGGACTTCCCTGCTTCATTAAAAGCAATCGCTCGTGCAGGTGCAGGTACAAACAACATTCCTTGCGACAAATGTGCTGAACAGGGCATCGTTGTTTTCAATACCCCGGGTGCAAACGCAAATGCTGTTAAAGAGTTAGTTTTAGCAGGTCTTTTCTTAGCATCAAGAAAAGTTATTCCGGGTATTGAATGGGCTAAAACCTTAAAAGGCGAAGGCGACCAAGTAGGTAAGCTTGTTGAAAAAGGCAAATCTGCTTTTGCAGGTCCTGAAATTATGGGCAAAACCCTCGGTGTTATTGGTCTTGGTGCTATCGGTGTTTTGGTTGCAAATGCTGCTGAAAAGCTCGGAATGACAGTTTACGGTTACGACCCTTATCTTTCAGTTGAAGGCGCTTGGAATCTCTCAAGAAACATTAAACACGCTACTTCACTTGATGATATTTACGCTAGCTGTGATTATATCTCAATTCACGTTCCGCTTAATGATTCTACAAGACACACTGTTAACGAAGAATCAATCGCTAAAATGAAAGACGGCGTAAGAATTCTTAACTACGCTCGTGGTGAGCTTGTTGATTCAGATGCAATCATTAAAGCGCTTGAAGACGGTAAAGTTGCTTCTTATGTAGTTGACTTCCCTGACGATAAGGTTCTCGGTGTTGAGGGTGTTATCGCTATTCCGCATCTTGGTGCTTCAACTCCTGAATCAGAAGAAAACTGCGCTTATATGGCGGCTAATGAGATTATTGCTTACCTTGAAACAGGTTCGATTATCAACTCAGTTAATATGCCGAATGTTAAACTCGGTGCTGTAAACGGTGCAAGAGTTTGTGTAATTCATAAAAATGTTCCTAATATGATTGCTCAGATTTCTTCTGCGGTTTCAAATGCAGGTCTTAACATTGATCAGCTCGTTAACAACTCACACGGTGACTATGCTTATACAGTAGTTGACCTCGCTGATGTAACTGACGATGCTGTAGCTGAAATTGAAAAAATTGATGCTGTAATTTCTGTCAGAGTAATTAAATAATTTTAAACAGATTAATCCCCGTAAAATCATTTAGATTTTACGGGGATTTTTTATAAGCTATACTCATCAATTAGTTTTAATTCTTCATCAGTAAAGGTTGGCGCTGAAAGAATTTTAAGGTTATCGAGTATCTGTTCAGGCTTTGAAGCGCCAATTAAAACACTTGTTACAACACCGTCTTTAAGCACCCACGAAAGTGCCATCTGTGCGAGCGTTTGACCGCGTGATATCGCAAGCTCATTGAGTTTTTTGATTTTCGGCAGCATTTCATTGACACGATTTTCTTTTAAAAATACACCACTTGTTTTAACTCGGCTGTCTTCAGGAATTCCCTTCAAATATCTATTTGTAAGAAGTCCCTGAGCTAACGGGCTGAATGCAATAATACCTTTGCTCTGTTCCTTTGAAGCCGTTTTCAAACCGTTATTCTCAATAGTTCTGTCGAAAATGTTATATGCATTCTGATTAATAATAAACGGGCATTTCAGTTCATTTAAAATTTCGGTTGCTTGTTTCATTTTCTCACCGTTATAGTTTGAAATGCCTACATAAAGTGCCTTACCGCTTTTTACAATCTGCGAAAGTGCAAGCATTGTTTCTTCAAGAGGAGTATCTTCATCAGGACGGTGATGATAAAAAATATCTACGTAATCAAGTCCCATTCTTTTTAATGATTGGTCAAGACTTGAAATAAGATATTTTCTGCTTCCTCCGTCACCATAAGGACCTGCCCACATTCCATAACCTGCTTTGGTTGAAATAATCATTTCATCACGATATGCGCTCATCTCATCTTTTAAAATTCTGCCGAAATTCAGCTCGGCGTCTCCAGCCTCAGGACCGTAATTATTGGCAAGGTCAAAATGCGTAATACCGTTATCAAATGCGGTAAAACACATGTTTTTCATATTCTCATAATCACCTGTCGAGCCGAAGTTATGCCAAAGTCCAAGCGAAATCACAGGCAATTTAAGCCCGCTGTTTCCTACCCTGTTAAACTTCATTGTATTATATCTATTTTGATTAGCTGAATACATAAATCTACTCCTTTTTTGACAAAAATGCTTTTCTTTTAATGAAAATGAGATAACTTAATATCAAGAACAAGTCGGTAAAGAACCAGCTTAACGGATTAGAAAGACATATAATAGTAAATCCTAGCCTTGAAATTAAGAAGAAAGAAATGCAAGCTCTTGTTACAAGCTCTACCACACCGCCGATAGCTGTAAAAAGTGAATAACCCAGTGCCTGAATATAGTTTCTGATTACATACAAAATACATAGCATAAACATCAGCACACCTGAAAACCTGCTGTAATATGCTATAAGGTTTAAGGTTTCGGTTTCATAAGAATTGATATACATCAAAGCGATTTTGTCACCAAAGGCGGCATAAACCGAGCCGATTACAATACCGTATACTATGCATATTGCCATAGCTTGCTTTAATACTTTTGTAACTCTGTCATACTTTGTTGCACCAAAGTTTTGTGCAATAAACGGTACAATTGATGAAGAGAAGCTTGTAACCGGTGTAATCAACAGGTTTTCAAGTTTAACGGCAGTAGTAAAAGCCGCAACATAAACAGTTCCAAGCGAATTTACAGCTGTTTGAATCAGCGTGCAGCCAATCATAGTGATGCTCGACTGCATTCCCATAGGTATACCCATAGTAATAGTTTTCAGTACCGCTCTTTTATCAAACCTGAAATGCTCTTTTTCAAGTCTTAGTTCAGGAAAACATCTTAGATAAACAATAAAATACGTCACTAGATTTATAATCTGGGCAATAAAAGTAGCAAATGCAACGCCGAATACACCCCAATTAAAGCAGATTACAAATATTAAATCTAATATTACGTTGACAAATGATGAAATAATTCCGATTATCATTTGTATTTTGCTATTACCTACCGAGCGCATTAATGAAGCGATATAGTTACTGCCAACAGATAGCGGAAATCCCAGAATAACTATGAAAAAGTATGTATAAGCATCATCGAAAATATCATAAGGCGTTTTTAGAAGTCGCAACATATCATCGCAGAATATCGCTGAAACCGTTGTTATCAGCGCACCGGCAACAAATATTACATAGATGCCGTTGGCAATTGAGATTTTCATTCTTTTAAAATCTCTTTTACCAAATTCGGTTGATACAATTACACCCTCAGCCGAGGAAAAGCCGATAATAAAAGATATCAAGAGCCAATTAAGATTGCCCGTAGAGCCGACTGCTGCCAAAGCCTCTTTTGAAATAAATTTACCGACAATCATTGTATCGGTAATGTTATACAACTGCTGAAAAATAGTTGTAAAAAGCATAGGTACAAAAATTGTAAGCACCTGTTTCATTGGTTTCCCGACTGTCAAATCTTTTACCATAGATATCACCTCTGCTGAAAAGCAGTATTGATTTCCTGTTTATTATACACCGCAAGTAATAAAATTCAACAGTATTTTTATACAAATAAAAATTGTTTTTTTGGCACATTTCAACTAAATAATTTATTATTTTAATTTGCTATTGATTTTTGGTTTGTAATGTGCTAATATCAATCTTTCATACATAAAGCAAGTCCCGACAATTCAGTCGGGACTTGTAATTTATTAACTATTTTTCTTTGTCTTTTTAGTGGTATCTTTCTTTTCGGTTTTTTCAACTTTCGCTGTGGTTTCTTTTTGCTTAGCAGTAGTTTCATCCTCAACGGCAGTTGTATTTTCAGCTGAAGTTGTTCCGTCTGGCTGTTCAGAAGTTTCGCCTGCAGAGGTTTCCTCAGCCTTATCGTTTTTACCGCTCTTTTCTGTTTTATCCTTCTTACTGTTTTTCTTAGTGGTTTCAGTTTCTGCCTCGGTCGTCTTCTGATAATTCGCATAGCCGTAATATCCATAATCAACAGCCTCGCCTGTTTCATAACCGCCATGATAATTACAGTAAGGCATATATGAGGTTTTAAAGTATCCGTAAGCAACGCTCGAACAGCCTGATCTAGCTACAAGTCCGCTGGTAGTACAGTATTTTCTGAATTCAACCTTATCAGAAACCTCAAATTCTTTATATTCAAGGTCTTCATGAATTGAACTCATAGCGGCTTTCCAGAGAATAATTGCAGGATTCATATACATACTGCCCATCTCGACGTTGCTATCAACACCGAACCAACAAGCCGCCATATAATATGGAGTACCGCCTACAAACCAACGGTCTTTTCTGCTGCTTGTAGTACCTGTTTTACACATAATCTGCCAGTTGCCGAACTGCGCCGAAGTACCTGTACCGTCGGTTGCTACAGTCTGCAATAACTTATTCATTATTGTAGCTGTACCCTCGGAAATAGCTCTGTGCTGATCTTTAGTATTATCAATTACGACTTCATCATTTTGATCAAGAATTTTTGTATAAGTCTTAGGCTCGTAATAAATACCGCCATTACCGAAGGTTGAGAAAGCTGCTGCCATCTCAAGAGTAGTAGCACCGTGAACAGAGCCGCCGAGAGCCAACGACGATTCAGTTTTATCAGACTGACCGTTTTCATTCTCGGTAAAATGCTTAAGTCCCATTTTTTCGGTTACAAACTTATATGCAGTATCAATAGTCATTTCCTGAACTAATTTTACAGGAACGGTATTAAGCGACTGCTGAATAGCTTTAAGCATTGATGTTTTACTGTAAGTATAAGTATTACTGTAATTCTTAGGCCATTTTTCGTCAAGAGTTACGCCGTTTTCGAGCTTTTCAATCGGGCTGTCCTCAACAGTTGAGCCCCATGTGATTACATTATACTCAAACGCAGGAGCATAAACCGAAATAGGTTTGATTGAAGAACCTGTAGGTCTCGGTGACTGAGTAGCTCGATTTAACACTCGGTTACCGTCTTTCTTACCGCGACCGCCGACAATCGCTTTGACATTACCCTCATAATCCATAATAGTCATAGCAGACTGAGGTTTTTCACCGTTAGGTGTATAAACATCCATAAAGTTGTCTTCATTTTCATATACAGACTCAAGTTTTTCCTGCATATCAAGATCAACTGTGGTATAGATTTTATAACCGCCCTTGTAAAGCTGGCTTGATGCATATTCTTCTGTATAACCTTTTTCTTCAACAAGACCTGTGATTACATCTTCAATAACTGCATCAACAAAGTATGAATTATACTCCTCTTCCTCAACAGTTTCGGTTGTAGAAAGTACAGTAGACGGATCTTTGCGAAGTTCAAGGTCTGCTTTCTTGGCTTTTTCACATTCATCCTTGGTGATATAGCCGTTATTATACATTTCATCGATAACCCAATTTCTACGGCTCTTATTAGTATCAGGATTACTATAAGGCTCATTTGAGCTTGGATTATTGGTGATAGCCGCAAGACACGCCGCTTGAGTAAGCGTAAGGTCGGAAACGTGTTTATCAAAATAATAGTTTGCGGCAACCTCAACACCATCAACACCGTTGCCAAGGTGGATTGTGTTAAGATAACACTCTAAAATTGTATCTTTATCATAATGGCGTTCAAGATATCTTGCTCTCATAATTTCGCGGATTTTACGAGCAGCCGAAATATCATCATCGCTTGTGATATTTTTTACAAGCTGTTGAGTAATGGTAGAACCACCCTGACGGCTTCTGATTTTAAAAACTTCGTTAAATGCGCCGAATATAGTTCGTTTCCAATCAACACCTGAATGAGTTTCAAAGCTCTGGTCCTCACAGGAAATAAACGCATATCTCACACTATCAGGAATATCCTTATAATCTACCCACAATCGATTCTGTTCACCGTGAAGTCTGGTAAGCTCAACCTCATTGCCTTCTTCATCTTCAGCATAAAGAATTGATGTATACTCGAGCTTTAAGTTATATAGGTCGGCATCAACAGTATCGTCGATAAATGCAAACACGTAAATAAGCGCCGCAGCAACAACAATACAGCAAGTAATAACGATTACGAGAAAAACCGATAATAACGCCCTGAGCACAGGATGTTTTTTCTTAGGTTTGAGTGTTTTTTTATTATTCTTTTTCTTCATACTTTCATTATTGACAGAATTTTCATAATTAACTCTTTCAGAGTTCATTCTTTTTTCGCGGATTTCTCTGATTT
>JBGVHY010000144.1:0-2310 GCA_045122755.1 Acutalibacteraceae bacterium
ATAGCACCAGTATACGAAGTTTTAGCTTAAGGAGGAATGTTGATGGCAAGTGTTAGACAACGCGGCAAAAATTTTCAGTTAATTGCTTTTTGTGGTTATGAAGGCAATAAAAAAATAATTAAAACAACTACTTATAAATACAACCCCAAACTTAGCCGCAAAGCCAACGAAAATCAAGCAAACATTATGGCGGCTAAATTTGAAGAAGATGAAATAGCAAAATACAAAAGAAACAGTAATATTAGGTTTTCTGATTATGCTGAGATGTATTTAAACGAAGCGCCTATTAAAGAAAAAACACTTAGCGGTTACAAATCATACTTACCAAGAATCAACGAATTTCTCGGAGATATAAAACTTGCTGATATAAACATAAAAACATTAGAAAGTTTTTATAAAGAACTTTCTGTATCTGGCAGAAGAGATGTAAAGTATACTGCATTAGAAAGTTTAGGTGTTATCTTAAAAGATAATAATATAACAATTAAAAAACTCGTGAAAAAAACCAAATTAAGTACAAATACTATTTCTGCATGCGTAAATGGTAAAAGTGTATCTGAAAAAACCGCAACTACTGTTGCAAAAGTATTTAATGAAAATTTAAGCGACTTATTTAGAGTAACTAATTCAAAAAAGAGCAAATTATCTTCTAAAACAATTAGAAATTATCATAGATTTATTTCTGCAGTATTATCAAATGCTGTACACGAAGAGATTTTAACATCTAATCCTTGTGCTAATTGTAGATTGCCTGTAAAATCAGAACAAAAGGAAACTAAATATTTAACCGAGGAGGAAGCCAAAAAAATCTGCGACCTCTTAAAAGGTGAAAGATTAAATTTGAGAGCCGCTGTAATAATACTGCTTGAATCTGGTCTTCGACGAGGAGAGTTGCTTGGTCTTAAATGGGATTGCATTGATTTTGATAATAATCTCATTACTGTCAAGCGAAATCTTTGTTATACAAGCGAAAAAGGAGTTTATGTTGACACTGTAAAAACTAAAAAATCAAATCGCATTATTAGTCTGCCAAAACGGTCTATGAATTTATTAAGAGAATTAAAAGCGCAATATGACAGAGCTAAAGAAATTATGAAAGACCGCTGGGTCGATGATGATTTTGTGTTTATACAGTATGATGGCAATCCTATACATCCTGACACTTTATCGAAAAAAATTGAGAACTTTTTAAACGAGCATCTGAATGAGTTGCCAAAAATCTCTCTTCACGGTCTTAGACATACACACGCAACATTGCTTATATATAAGGGAGTGAATGTTCATCAAGTGGCATCACGTCTCGGGCATTCATCAGCAGCTACAACAATGAATGTATATGCACACGCATTGCAAAAAGCGGATGCAATTGCAAGTAATAAAATAGAAGAAATTTTTAAATAAAAAAGAGCCTGTTGGCTCTTTTTTTATTTGCTCAAAAATTCAAGAGAAGTAGTAGGATCGTATAATTTAGATATTTCAGAATCATATATATCCATCAGTTCATTTAGTATTGTACTGTTATGGACTCCATCATCAAAATTATGAATTGGACTTTTAAATATGCCATTTAGAGCAAACAAACCCTCATCAGTATTAATGCCTTGAATTTTCTCTCTTGATACCAATCGTACAGTTTTCATAAATTCACCTCATTTCGTTATACGATACATACAGTATAACATTAAAGAATTTAAAAATTCTACCCCTACTCTTCGATAATTTTCACAACGATATTTTTGGCTACTATTTGACTACTACTCAATAAAAAACATAGCGATTTTCATTCTATTTTTCGCATATTTAGCGCATTTTTATACCGATTTAATGCATAAAATGGCTTAATTTACGCATAAAACAAATCTCGTTTTCCTACGAACCAGTAGGTCAGGGGTTCGAATCCCTTGCAGCGCGCCAAATAAAGAGGTTGTCTTTTGATAACCTCTTTATTTTTTTGTTGTATAAGATTTCAGGGGATTCGAACCCCTTTGCCATCTTTTTCGGTTGCCGCTTCTGCGGCGAGAAAAAGGGCATTTATAATCAGCGTGACACGAAGTGTCTTGAGGTGCGTAGCACGCACCTCGAATCCCTTGCAGCGCGCCAAGTAAAGAGGTTATCTTTTGATAGCCTCTTTATTTTTTATAAAACATCAACTGTTTAGTTTTTTATTATATTGTTATGATACAATAGATAGGTAACAGTAGAAATAGAAAAAACAACTCAAATGTGCTAAGATGAAAGTAACCACACTAAACATCGACACAAAGGAGTTGTTTTTTCGATGAAAAGTATATCACCAAAAGCCCACTTTCG
>JBGVHY010000145.1:0-2903 GCA_045122755.1 Acutalibacteraceae bacterium
TTTCAACAGGCTACAACCGCTGTTCCTAACTCAACGACCACTGTTACTGAAACTACAACAACAGTTGCTGAAACCGAGGAAGTGTTTACTTTGCCTTCGACCAAAAAGCGAACAGGCAAACGCGGTAAATTCAAGCAAACCTCGGATATGCGCAAAATCACCTCTGAGCAGTTGCTTACTGAGATGGGTGCAGGTATCACTTTGGGTGACAGTTTTACAGCTAACGGTCTTGGCACAGGCAAAACCGTAGAAGAATATGAAACTTATTTTGAAAATCCCATTGTTACCGAAGAGCTGATTAAAGCGTATTCGGAAGCAGGCTTTTCAGCGGTGAGAGTTCCGATTTCCTGGACTGACCATATGGATGAGAGCAACAATATTGATACGCTTTGGCTTGACCGTATCGAAGAGGTTGTAAAGCTTGTGCTTGATAATGGAATGTACTGCATTATCAACTCACAGAACGACCAAAGCTGGCTTACTACAAACGTTGATGTATTTAAGGAAGTAAAAGCGAAATTCAGCGCTATGTGGAAATCAATCGCTTTGAGATTTGCAAGCTACAATGACCGCTTGCTTTTTGAAGGTGTCAGCGAAATTTTAAAGGCTGATAATGATAAGAGTGAGCCGAGCGAGAGCGATATTAAAAACGCAAACACTGTTAATCAGACGTTTGTAAACGCGGTAAGAGCAACCGGCGGTAATAACAAAAAACGTCATCTTATTGTAAGCACTTATGGTGCGTTTGTCGGTAGTTCGGCGCTTGACGGATTCAAAGTCCCGACCGATTCGGTAAAAAACAAGCTTATTGCAAAGGTTAATATCTATGTTCCGAGCCAGTTCTGCCTTGATGAAAGCAAGGATAACCTTTGGGGTTCTACTGAGGATAAGGAATATCTCGAAAATGTACTCGGAATGGTTAATTACCGTTTTTCAGAGCTTAAACTGCCTGTTATAATCGGCGAGTTTGGCGTTGTTGACAAGGGAAATGCATCTGCAAGAGCGGCATATGCCAAATATTTTGTAAGCACCGCTTATAATTATTACAATATCTGCTTCTGGAATGATAACGGAAGCACTATGAAGCTGCTTGATAGAGAGTCGGCAGAAATAAAACAGCAGAATATCGTAAATGCTATAATAAGCGCCGCTCATTAGATAGTTTTACCATAAAAATTGTCGCGATTGGCATTTAATGTCGATTTGAAGTAAAATTATTGTAATTTTTAATTAGAATATTGTGATTTTATATTAATCATTTGTTGTTTTTGCTTAATTTCATTGACTTTTTGTCAAAAAACAAGTATAATAATTTTAATTAGATAATAGTAGAGTAATGAAAATGCAAGGATGATTTTGTGAGAGAAAGCAGTGTTGAAAAATCGGAATTTATTTCTGTTGGTAGTAGTGATATTGTTGCGAAAAAAGTAAACCGTACATATCTTTTTATTAAGCGCGTTATTGATGTTGTCGGATCTTTCCTGGGTTTGATAGTTTTATCACCGATATATTTGATTATTGCTTTGTGTATAGTTTTTGAAGACGGCGGCAATCCGTTCTACAGACATAAACGCGTTGGTCAGAATGGCAGAGATATTTATATTTATAAATTTCGAAGTATGAAGAAAAATGCTGACAATCTGGAAAAAATGCTTACACCTGAGCAACTTGAAACCTTCAAAGCAGAGTTTAAAATTGAAAACGATCCTCGTATCACTAAGGTTGGTAATGTTTTAAGAAAAACTAGTCTTGATGAGTTGCCGCAGTTGCTTAATATTTTAAGAGGCGAGTTAAGCATTATAGGTCCGAGACCAATTGTTGAGGAAGAACTTGAAAATTATGGTGAGGATGCTGATAAGTTTTTGAGTGTTAAACCCGGACTTACTGGATATTGGCAGGCATATGCACGAAATGATGCTGTTTATGCTTCGGGCGAACGTCAAAAAATGGAGCTTTATTATGTTGATAACAGATCACTTTGGTTTGATATAAAGATTTTCTTTAAAACTTTTTCATCTGTTTTGAAAAAAACAGGTCAATAATTAAATTTGATATTAAGAGGAGGTTTTTTGATGACAGATGCACAGCGTGTGCTAATAGCATTGTTGAAAAAAAGCCTCTTTAATTTTGAGGTAGAAATTCCCGATAACACTGATTGGCAGGTAGTTTATGATGAGGCTAATTTTCAGTCAGTAATTCCGCTTGCTTTTGACGGAACAGCAGGAGTAGAGGGTATTCCTGAGGAGATTTATAAAAAGTTCAAGAACCACACCGTTGCGGTGATGTTAAATAATGATAATGTTATCAAGGGGCAGAAAGAACTTACTGATCTGCTTGAGAAGAATAATGTTAAGTATGCAATTTTAAAAGGCACATCGGTAGCAAGATATTATCCGAAGCCTGAGCTTAGAACTTTAGGCGATGTCGATTTTCTTGTAGCTAAGGAAGACTTTAATAGTACAAAGCAGTTGCTGATTGATAATGGGTATACGCTTACTGAGGATGAATTCAATCATTTTCATTGTGCTTTTTCTAAAAACGGAGTTACCTTTGAGTTGCATTTTGAAATGAGCGAGTTTCCAGATACTGAACTTTGTAGAAATTTAAGAAAAGTGCTTGAAACGGCTACTACCGAACATACAAAAGCGGCAGTGTGTTTCGACACCGAATTTTTATCGCTTGATACTTTGTATCAAGCAGTTTCACTATTATTACATACTGAAAGACATATTTCAAAAGACGGTATCGGACTCAGACAACTGCTTGATTTTGGTGTTTTTGTAAGGGGAAATCCTGAGTTTATGAGTGAAAATTCTAATGTTGGATTTCTAAAAAAATACGGTTTATATAAACTGTCTGATATATGCAACGACTTGTTTAAAAAGTATTTTCATGATAATACA
>JBGVHY010000146.1:0-4698 GCA_045122755.1 Acutalibacteraceae bacterium
TTGTGTTGCTCGTCGCCTTAGGCTCCTCACAACACAACAAATTCTTTTAAAATACACTTTCTTCTTATTTTTTTGAGAAAAGTGTTACCTATCATTGATTTATCTACAATCAACTGTTTAGTTTTTTATTATATTAAGTTGACATATAAATAATTTTATTTTATAATTAATTGTATAATTTTCGTATTTAAGAGGTGTTCGGTTTGATTAAAAAAACTGCTTGTATTTTTCTTTCGCTTGTTATGGCGGTTGCCGCTGTATCATTCAGCGGGATTGCGCTTAATGATAATCAATTTGACGCAACTGTTTCCGAAATGGGAGATGTAAACTCGGATAACGAAATAAATATTAATGATATTCTTGCGATGCGTAAGGTTTTTTCAAACGAAAGATTTGCATCAATGAACTATGAGAATGCCGACCTTAACGGCGACTCAAAATCAAGCTTGATTGACTTGCTTTTGCTCAGAAAGCATCTTGCAGGATATGATATTGAAATAAGCAACGACAGATTCCTCAAGGCCGACAAGGATATTACCTCGGAATTAGAGGATTTGGGTAAAAACAACTTTGACGATAACTACAACCCTTGGACTGACAGCACTACTGCGAATACCTATTCGCGTAATCCTTATGATATGCTTACAGTAGGCGGACGAGTTTTAGTTTCAGGCGGTAACTATCAAGATAACACCGGCCCTGTAAAAATCACTTATTACGCAAGAGATTACGCTAAAAGCCGTTCTGCAGGTACAGTCGGTACAGAGCAGGTAAACCGTTTTTACAGTTATGATGGACTTACCTTTGCACTTGCTATTGATACCTGTAACTGGGGTAGCGGCGACCTTTATGTAATGAAAGAGAACGGTTATTCATTCACCACAAGATCAGCTGTTTTCAGCGGTAATATTCATTGCTATGATATGACAAAATATAATGATAAGTTCTACTTTGCAGGCTCATCAGTAGGCTACGACAGCAATATTAAGGGCTACAGCGGCGGTACACTCGAAATGTCGAAATCAGTTATCTACCGCTTCAAGGGTGAGGACATTACGAAAGCTACACGAGAAGATTTTGAAGAAGTTGAGCTTGTTGACAAGAACGGCAATGTAGTTGACTTTACAACACAGATTAAATCAGGCGAAAAACTCAACGGCGAAATTTACTATATGTCACTGGGTGTACCGAGAATTTACGATATATTTGAATTTGACGGCGAGCTTTACGCACTTTATTACGACCAGTACGCAAGCTGGTATGATGAAACCTACGGTTACAACGGAAAATACAACTTCAACGGTTTGTATCAATACAACAGCGTTAAAGACCAGTTTATCTATAACCCTAATTTGAAGATTGACGGGATGACTGAGTTTTTTGAAGAAAGTCAGGACCTTAACAAGGTAACTCATGACTTTGAGTGGAACGGCAAATTCTATATTATCTCCGATACAATGATTTCTACCGATGATTTTATCAACTATGAAGCCGTTGTGATTGATGGATACGAAGGCTACAATGTCCGCGATGTAATCGTTCGCTCAGGCAAGCTTTATTTCCTTTGCAATAAGACAGTTTCAGGCGGAAATTACGTAAACTATATCCTCGAAACCGAGGATATGGAGAATTTCAGACCGATTCTCCATTTTAGCTCGGCAACATTTGCGCGAAGCTTTGAAATTTCAAACGGCGCGTTCTTCTTCGGACTTGGTGCTGACTATGATGAGAACTATATAAACACCGAATGTGGCAGAATTTACAGATACATTTACTATAAGTAAGTTTTAAGGGGAATTTAATGAAAAAGGAAAGAGATTCGGGAATCGAGCTTCTGCGTATAATCGCGATTTTTATGGTAATCGGCGCTCATATGTGGGATTTCGGAAAATATTTTGAATCTACATTGAATATCGATGGAGTCGTTCAGTCAAGCTCATGGCTTTTCAGAATTTTTGTACGCTCGGCGGTTAATATATTCCTTATTATAAGCGGATATTTTACGGTGCATCAGAGCTTTGATTTGAAAAAATCCTATAAAAGAGTTTTCAGAACCTATCTTTCGATGTTTTTCTACTCCGTTGTGCTTAGCGTTATCGCATTAGCTGCCGGCACTGATACAAGAGCGGCAATGGGCGTATATCTTTCCGAGCCTGTAATCCTTGCGAAAATGATTTTTCCTCTGAGTAACCAAACCTGGTATTTCCTTTCCGATTTTGTTATAGTAATGCTACTTGCACCTTTTGTAAATCTTACGCTTACCAAAATAACAAAAAAGCAGTATCAAATTCTGCTTAGCATATTAGGATTTTTAATGAGCGTTTGGCTGTTTATCGGAAATCTTGATATATTTAAAGCCATTGCAAGTACTCACGGTCACGATATCGTTTTTGCAGGTAAAAATGTATTTTCATTTATATTTATGTATATTGTCGGCGGATATATCGGGCTTCATTGCAAGCAAAGCGCAAAGCCGAAATTCAGGTTTTTGTTGCTCGCTGTCGGATGTTTACTTGTAAATTATCTGTTGTTTACAAGGCTTGATGATGCGGTGGGATATAAAAACGTTGTAATTTCTTACGGAAATCCGTTTGTAATAATGGTTTCGGTATTTATGTTTATGTTTTTTAAAGACCTGCATTTTAAAAGCAAGCTTGTCAATGTTCTTGCAAGTACAACGCTCGGCGTTTATGCAATTCACGATTTCTGGTTTATAAGAGGACTAATCTGGGATAAAATCGACTTTTCAAAGGTTGATTGCACAAATATTTTTAAAAATATTGCAATGGTGTTCTTGGGTATTCTCGCTGTTTTCCTATGCTGCGCAATTATAGATTTACTTCGACAGAAACTGTTCGGCTTAATCGAAAATTCACATAAAAAACGCATAAAAACTGAATAATTTACTAAAAATAAAGGCATAATAATACAAACTAAGTTTTTTAAGGAGTTGTATTATTATGCCTATTATTGATTCTATCAAAGCTTTGCAAATTCTCGATTCGCGCGGAAACCCGACTATAAAGGTTTGCGTTTCTACTGTTTCGGGCGCATACGGCACAGCCGCTGTGCCTTCGGGTGCATCGACAGGTGAGCACGAGGCGCATGAGCTTCGCGATAAGGAACCCGAGTACGGCGGCAAGGGCGTTCTAAAGGCGATTTCAAATATTGAAAATATAATCGCCGAAATTCTTGTCGGTCACTACTCTGTAACCGACCAACGCGATATCGACCGCGTGCTTATTGAAGCTGACGGCACAAAAAACAAATCAAACCTCGGTGCAAATGCAATTCTCGGTGTTTCGCTCGCGGTTGCAAATGCCGCGGCTGACTTTTTTGCACTTCCGCTTTACCAGTACATCGGCGGAATGAGCGCATATTTACTGCCGACACCGATGATGAACATTTTAAACGGCGGTGCGCACGCGAAAAACGGACTCGATTTTCAGGAATTTATGATTATGCCCGTAGGCGCTGAGTGTTTTTCCGATGCAATCAGAATGGGAAGCGAAATTTTTCACTCACTTAAAAATGTACTGAACAATAAAGACCTTTCGACCGCAGTAGGCGACGAGGGCGGTTTTGCTCCTGATATTTCAAGTGCTGAAGAGGCGCTCGAGCTTATAACGCTCGCAGTGAAAAACGCAGGTTACAACGCAGGCAAAGATGTTTTGTTTGCGCTGGATGCCGCTTCGAGCGAGTTTTTCAACAGCGAGGATGGACTTTATCATTTCGAGGGAAAAACGCTGACTCCTGAGCAGATGATTGATTTTTATGTAAACCTATGCGGAAAATATCCGATTATTTCAATCGAGGACGCTTTACAGGAGAATGATTTTGAAAACACCGCTGTTTTAACGAAAAAAATCGGCAAAAATGTTCAGCTTGTAGGCGATGATTTATTCGTTACAAATGTTGAGCGCCTTAAAAACGGAATTAATAAAGGTGCGGCAAACTCAATTTTAATCAAGCCGAATCAGATCGGCACTCTGACCGAAACGATTGACGCAATTGTTACCGCCAAGCGCGCAAATTACACCGCTGTGATGTCGCACCGCTCAGGCGAAACCGAGGATACTACAATCGCCGATATCGCGGTTGCGCTGAATATGGGACAGATTAAAACAGGATCGCTCTCACGAAGCGAACGTACCGCAAAATACAACCGACTTATTGAGATTGAAAGTGAACTTAAAAACACCTGTAAGTTTGCAGGAATGTCGGCTTTTAACAATCTATTATAGTATTTTTTCCGCCCGTCTGAAGTTCAGACGGGCGGATTTGTTTTTACGGTTAAAAAGCATTGGTTAAATTGTTTAAAAAGGCAATATTAAATTGTTTAATATTAACAAAGATTTTGTTTTTGATATTTGTAAACTTGTAATAAATAAAACTGTATGATATAATTTATACACAAAAATTTCAATAAAATGAAATAATTATGTTATGGAGGTAAATATATATGAAAAACAGCAAAAAATTATTGAGCTTGCTTCTTGTGCTCGTGCTTTGTTTTTCAACCATGGTTGTTTCATCTTTATCTGTTACAGGTGAAGAAGATGGAATACTGGCTTTTGAATTTAAAACAAGTGATTATCATCCCGAATACGCGAATAATGATGCTACATCAGTTCGCGCTTATAACGACGGCTCTATGAGAATGCAGTCTGACTCTGTTAACAAACAGTATCAGATGAT
>JBGVHY010000147.1:0-15678 GCA_045122755.1 Acutalibacteraceae bacterium
TCTTTATCGCGATTTTGCAAAATGTTAATAATTTTATCACGTAAAATCAGAATATCATTGTCGGTTTCTAAACTTTCATCACATTCTAAAACAAAAGGCTCTTGGTTACCTAAAATCAGCCTTGCCGCCGCTTCACAGCAAAGCCCTAAGCCAACTTCTAAACGGCCTGCAACCTCATTATAAAACCGCGGATGCTCGTTGCAGATGTCGCAAAGACTTTCTTCTCCAAGCTTAATAATCAAATCACAAAGATTATCACCATTTAAAAATGGGCAACGCTCATTTTCACCTAAAACAAAATGCGGTGCGCAATTGGTAGATATATTATTCGCTAATTGCTTGCCGATATCTCCGCTGATGGTTTTGTAATATTCATAAGTATCATTATCAATATCAATTTCCCAGCCTATACAGCAATTGTGCTGACACTCATCGCCGATACAGCGAAAATCCTTATAATACCTTGGAAACACGTACTTCATTTTATCACCTTAGTTCATTGTATCACAACATACGCAGAATTTAAAGGTTTTTGGAATAATTTATGAAACCGAGGCAGATAATAAAAATATCATAATAAGGCGGTGTAAAAATGGCAAAAAGAGTCGGAAATCAGACTATTATTTTAGAAAAAGACGTGACAGTAAAGGGCTGTGCAGGCGTTGTTGGCAAAAAAGAGGGCGAAGGTCCGCTGTCAAAATATTTTGATATGATTTTTGAAGATGAATATCTCGGACAGGACACATTTGAGGCGGCTGAAAGTATGCTTGTAAAAAATGCTACGGCGCTCGCGGTCAAAGATGCAGGGCTTACAATGGCGGATATTGATTTGGTGACAATCGGTGACCTTCTCGACCAGAGTATGGCATCAACCTACGGAATCAAGGACTATAATCTTCCTCATATCGGGCTTTTCGGCGCTTGCTCAACCTGTGCGCTGTCATTAGGACTAGGCTCACTGCTTGTAGAATCGGGGGTTGCCAAAAACCTTATCGCTGCAACCTCGTCACACTTTTGCACCGCGGAACGTCAGTTCCGCTTTCCGCTTGAATACGGCTCAAAGCGTACTCCGAATTCCCAGCGCACAGTAACAGGCTCGGGCGCTTCGGTGGTAGCAGAGGGCGATGGCAAGGTAAAAATAAAAGCAGTAACATTCGGCAAGGTAAAAGACTATGATATTACTGATGCGAATAATATGGGTGCTGCAATGGCACCTGCTGCGGCGGACACAATAAAGGCTTATCTTGATGATACAGGTGCGCAACCAAATGATTTTGATATGATTTTAACGGGAGACCTCGGAAAAATCGGTTCAAAACTGCTTATTGAGCTACTCGAAGAGCAGAACATTGATATTTCGGCGGTGCATGACGACTGCGGACTTATGATTTTTGATGTAAACGAAAAGGATTTTGCCGCAGGCGGTTCAGGTTGCGGCTGCTCGGCGAGTGTGGTTTACACATATATTATGGATAAGTTTGAAAAGCGCGAATTAAAGCGGATTTTGTTCGCAGGAACAGGCGCTCTGCTTTCGCCGACATCATCAAACCAGGGATTATCAATTCCGTCGATTGCGCATCTGGTTGAACTATCTGTTTAAGGAGGATTTTCTATGATAAAAGGCGTTAACAAGGCGGTTATTGAAGTGAACGACACAGGCAGTGAGTACTTTGAAAAAGCGATTTTCTTTATCCGCTCGAAGCATTCCGAAACTTCACAGAAAAAACTCGAGGAAAAGGCAAAAGAGTACATTTCAAATTCCGAAAAGCCGCCGGTTTTTAAATATTTTGATTTAAAAGAGGACAGAAAACGCAAAAGGCGTCTGTTTTTAATTCTCGGCGGGTATCTTCTCGCGCTTAGCGCGGTGATTTTGTTTATAGTTTTGCACTAATAAAGAATGCTCTTGGAATTTTTTATTCCGAGAGCATTCTTTATGTATTATTTATATAAACATTATGGAAATGTGCAAATATTGTAAACCAAAACTTGACTTATTATACAATATAAGTTATAATAATACTATCTGTCGAATGAGGTAGATTTATTTAGTATATTCTGATTTTTTTGGAATAAAAAATTTAATGCAAGAAAGGGAAACGAAAATGAGTTATAAAAAGACATTAAAATCAACACTGACAATTTTGTTGGCACTTATGATGGTGTTTACATCGGTTCAGTTTGCGGTAGCAGCTGATACTGCGAACATCGGTAGCAATGGATTGATTCAAACCGATAAAGCAATTTACACAAGCGGTGAGGAGATTCTGGTAACCGCTGATGGTTCAGGTACGGACTGGGTTGGTATCTTCCCTAAAGGTACAACAAATTACGGCACATCAATTTATTGGTATTATGTAAGCGGTAATAATGAAAACTTCAATTTATATAACGGCACTAAGAATAGTGACCTGGGTTTAGGTGAATATGATGTCATTTTATTCTCTAATGACAGTTATACAGTACTTGACCGGGTTACTGTTACAATCGAAGCACTGACAGAAGTTACTTATGATTTAAGCGTAGAAAAAGATACAGTTACATCAGGTGAGGCAATTAATGTTACCGCTTCTTGTTCTCTTTCAGATGCTTGGGTAGGTATTTACGAAAAAGGCTCAACATATGATCCAAATAACGGCGGTGTTACATCCGTTTACTGGTATAGCGTAAGTAATTATAACGGAATTGCCTTTGACATTTTAAGCGGCGAGCCTAACACAGGCAGATCTATGGGTATCGGTGAGTATGAAATCGTTTTATTCGGTGACGGCGGTTATTCATATGTTTTAGATACAGTTTGTGTTACAGTTGAAGAACCTGATGATGTTACATTAGATATGAGCGTAAATAAAACTACATTCATCGAAGGCGAAGATATTTTAGTAACCGCAACTGGCTACGGTAATGCTTGGGTCGGCTTGTATCTTAAAGGTGAAACTCCTTGCGGAGCTGTACCGTCTGTTTATTGGTATTATGTAGATAATACATATTTAGGATTTACCGGTGTTTCGGGTGAAACTTATAACATCAAAAATACACTTAATGACGGCGGACGTACCGAACTTTTCGGTTTGCCTGCAGGCGAATACTCTCTTAAGTTATTCGATGCGGATGGTAGTTATACAGTATTAAAAAATATCGATATCACAATCAAAAAATTAAAAATTAATTTATCATCTGCTGAAATTACTGTTGCTGATGCGACTTATACAGGTGAAGCAGTTGAGCCTACTGTTACTGTTGTAATTGACGGTAAAACATTGGTTAAAAATACAGACTATACATTAACTTATTCTAACAACACAGATGAGGGCGAAGGTAAAGTTACTGTTACAGGTATCGGTGACTATGAGGGAAGCGTAGATAAAACCTTTACTATTTCAAAAACTGATATAGCAAATGCTGAAATTACCGTTACTGATGCAACATACAGCGGTGAAGAGCTAAAACCGACTGTAATCGTTGTGTTCGGCGGTCAAACGTTAACAGAGGGAACAGATTACGAATTAGTATATTCCGATAATATCGAGGTTGGCATAGGAAAAGTTACTGTTAACGGTATCGGTTTATTCAAAGGAAGCACAGAAAAGACTTTCACCATTTCAGAAAAGCCGAAAACTGATATATCAGGTGCTACAGTTAAAGTTGATGACACAGTTTACACTGGCGAAAAATTAAAACCGACTGTTACAGTTGTGCTCGGCGATAAAACATTAGTGGAAAACACAGATTATCAGTTAACATATTCCAATAACATCTATGCAGGAACGGGTAAGGTTACGGTTATCGGCATCGGTGATTATGAAGAAAGTGCTGAGGGAAGCTTCACAATTTCACCAGCTGATTTGACGGGTGCTACAGTTACTGTTGCTGATGCGACTTATACAGGTGAAGCAGTAGAACCTGCGGTTACAGTTGTTCTCAACGGTAAAACATTAGTAAAAGATACAGATTATGAATTGGTATATTCCGATAATATCGATGCAGGCACAGGTAAAGTTACCGTTACAGGTATTAACAATTACACAGGCTCTGCCGATAAAGGCTTCACAATCATTGTTTTACTTTCAACAGACAAAGACACCTACGAATCAGGCGAGGCTATCAACGTAACTGCTACTGTTGATGAAGCAACCGTAAAAGCAGGCGCATGGGTTGGTATTTACGAAAAAGGCTCAAAATATGACCCAAATAAAGGCGGCGTTACATCCGTTTACTGGTATAACGTAAGTGACAGCAATGGAACAGCTTTTAATATTTTAAACGGTATATTTAATGTAGACGGCAGACCTATGGGTGTCGGTGAGTATGAAATCGTTTTATTCGGCGATGGCGGTTATACAAACGTTTTGGATAAGGTTACTGTTACAATAGAATTACCGGCAGAGCCTATTTCTGAAATCAGTGTAGAAAAAACTACATTTAAAGAAGGCGAAGATATTCTGGTTACTGCTGCTTCGGACTATCCGGGCGCTTGGGTTGGCTTATACAAGGACGGCGAAGCTGTTGAAACGTATTTATCAATATTCTGGTATTATGTAAGCGAAAGCAACGGAAAAGCTTTCAACATTTTAGAGGGCGATGCTACAAACGGTCGTCAGGGCGAATTCGGCGTCGGCAACTATAAATTAGTTTTATTTAAAGACGGCGGTTATACAGTTGATAAAACTATTAACATCACAGTTGAAGAGGCAGATACAAGCAATACTGTTTTTGACTTTACAATCAATGAAAATACAGTTGAAAACGGCGAAACACTTTTTGTAGTCAATGGCGATAAGATTGTAATCAATGCCAGCGCTATCGGCGGTGATACAGGCTTATCATGGTTAGGCATTTATAATTCACAGTACGGAAAAGACCACGACTATTCAACAACTCCTGCTGTAAACTTTGATTACATCAAAAATATTAACGGCGAGGATTGGGATATTACAACATGGCTTGCACAAGGACCTAATACTGTTGCAATTTTTGCTGATAACGGCTACAGTAAATTGATTAAGCTTGCTTATATCGAAGTTACAAGAGATGATATTGAAAGTGAAGAAATTATAACTGAAGCTACCTGCGAAAGCTCAGGTCTTAAGCATCTTGTTTATGAAGACGGTACAGAAGAAGATATCGTTATCTTCCCGTTAGGTCATAATTACGATGAGGGAGTAGAAATTGAAGCTACACCTTATGAAATCGGCGGACTTAAAAAGACTTGCGGCAGATGTCAAGGCACTTTATTAGAAAATGAAACAAAATTTGATATTGAAAATGCTGAAATCATCGTAGGCAAGGCTATTAATGATGCTAACCCTGAAGTAACAGTTATGTATAACGGAACTAAATTGGTAGAGAGTGTTCATTATGAGATATCATATGCTTACTATGGAACTGCTCAGATTAATACAGCTGTTGTTACAGGTATCGGCAACTGCACAGGATTTGCTGAAAAAGAATACACAATAGAATATGTAGAAAACAAGTATGATTTATCAAACGCTGAAATCACGGTTGATAATGCGATTTACACAGGTGAAGAAGTAAAACCATCTGTTACAGTTGTAATCGACGGTAAAACACTTATAGAAAATACAGACTATGAGTTAGTATATTCCGATAACATCGAGGCAGGTACAGGTAAGGTTGCAGTTACGGGTATCGGCGAATACATTGGAACTGTAAGCAAAACCTTTACAATTTCAAAAATTGATTTATCGGACGCTGTAATCACAGTTGCTGATGCAACCTACACAGGCGTTGAAACAAAACCGACAGTTAAAGTTGTGCTCGGTGGTAAAGCTTTGGTTGAAAATACTGATTATCAGTTAGCATATTCCGATAACATCAATGCAGGTATCGGTAAGGTTATTGTTACAGGAATCGGTAAATATGATGGAAGCATTGATAAAACATTTGTAATTGAAGCTAAAACTGTTAAACCGACAGTTACTTTACCAGAAACTGAATTTGTTTATAACGGTAAAGTGCAGAAGCCTGTTTTAACAGTAAAATACGGCGATAAAACAATTGCAACAACCGATTATACTGTAAAATTTGATGAAGACGGTAAAAATGTCGGCAAATATACAGTTACAGTAACCTTAAAAGGTAATTATGCAGGTACTGCAACTACTGAATATACAATCAATCCTAAAACAACAAAAATCAAAAAGCTTATTAAAGCTAAAAAAGCAATAACTGTTAAATGGGCTAAGAAAAAATCGCAGACAACAGGTTATCAGATAATTCTTTGTACTAAGAAAAACTTCAAAAAAGGTACAAAAATTGTTACAATCAAGAAAAATAATATTGGTTTGAAAACAATCAAAGGACTTAAAGCGAATAAAAAATACTTTGTAAAAATCAGAACTTTTAAAAAGGTCGGTAATACTAAGCATTATTCAGCTTGGTCAAAAGTAAAATCCGTTAAGACAAAATAACACTCTGGAGAAGAAAAATGAACTTTAGTTATGTAAAAAAGGCGATTTCTATATTCGTTGCTTTAATTATGGTTGTTTCCTGTATGCCTTCGATCATATTCGGAACAACCGCTGCGGCAAGCGGTTCGGACACCGGCATACAGATCAGCGTCGATAAAAGTGAAGTAACTATTAATATCAATAACGTTGGCTCAAGCGGAAAAGCAAGCTTGTACAGATACGACTCTAATGAATACTTTGAAACCGACAGTATGAACGGACTTAGCAAAGAGTCAGGTTATGACGGTGACATTATCGGCACATACGATTGCGGTTCTTCGTATACAATTACCACTAAAAGATATCAGACAGACGGTACTGATAATTTATATTCAAAATATTATCTCGTCCAGGACGATAAGGTGCTTTTAGGACCTTGTTATGCTACTGATATTTCTTCGCTGAGAAGTGTACCTGAATTCGAGAAGCAAACCAAAAAAGGCTTGCATCTCGAAGACCATACAACTATCGAGGAAGCAAAATCCTTAGGCATTTCCAATACGGTTATTAATATGGATTTGGGCAGCCTTATTATTGATAAAGATGTTGCTCAGAAATATAATGTAATCGAATTTGAAAGCAACGGCGAAACCTATTATTTTGATGCTGATTATATCAGAGCGCAGGACGGACTTATCTCTGCTTATACAAATGAAAAAATCAATGTTTCTCTTGTTCTTATTACATGGGCAAGCGCTGAAACAAACGGCAAATATCCTGAAGAGCTTTTCTATGTAAAAGGCAACCGCCAGACAGCCGGATTCAATACCTCTAATGAAGAGGGCATGAAATACTGGATTGCGGCAATGGAGTTCTTAGGCAAAAGATATTCTCAATCTTCAAGATACGGTCTTGTAAATAAGTTCATTGTCGGTAATGAGATTGATTATACATATGACTGGTATCTTATGCAGCCTAATACGGACGCAAACGGAAAATACCAGAAGCTTGATTTCAATAAGTTTATGGAAGAGTATTCGAGAACCTTGCGCCTTGCAAATATGGCGGTTAAGAAATACAATTCCGAAAGCAAGGTTGTTGTGTCGTTTACTCATAACTGGGCAGAAAACTGCTATGTAAGCTACAAAACAACAGGCAATAACATAAGATATAATTCTTATGCGCCGAAAGAAATGCTTGATTGGTTAAGCAAGTATGAAAAACAGCGCGGTGACTATGACTGGGGTATTTGTGTTCACCCTTATCCTATAGGAACAACAGCGTCTAACCCTCTTACAAGTGACTTATACAACAATAGTTGGCAGATGCCTGTTACAGGGGATTATAAAACATCACCTTGGATAACCGTTTCAAACCTTGAGTTATATCAGCAGTATTTTGAGCTAGCTGAAAATAAATATGATGGTGATTTAAGAACAGTTTCTGTAATCGAGGGTGGTATTTGTAATCTTCAGAAAGAAGATGTAACTGCCGAAGCATATAAAAAATCTACTTATGAACAGGCAGGAACAATAGCTCAGTTTTATTATAGAGCGACTATGCTTGAGTGCGTTGACGAAATTGCTTATTTCCGTATCCACGACCTTGGCACTACTTTAAGATTAGGTCTGCGCGAAGCTGATGGAACAAATAAACCTTCCTATAATGTGTGGAAGTATGTAGATACAAACAAAACCTTTAATTATTCCAACAAGTACCTCAGTTACATTGACTTTACCGGCAAGGCAACATCTTATAAAGATGTTATGAACCGTGTTAATTCAGGTTTTGATTGGAACGCGGCTTGGGACGAGTCAAAAATTATGAGCAGAACCTTGCCGACAAGCGATGACTCGGCATCTTTAAAAACAGATAAGGTTAACTATTCTAAAGATGAACCCATTAACATTACTGCTACAGGTATCGACGGCGATATTGTAGGCTTGTACTTGAAAACAGATGATTATACAAAAGCAGACCCGATTTATTCCTATCCTGTTTCAGGGGAGCATAATAATGTAATATATAAATCAGGCTCAACCTATAATATTCTCGCTTACGGCGAAATTTCCGACTCAAGATATGCTGATGCTGATTTAAAAGCAGGCAGTTATGTAATTGCAATGCAGGACAGCGAAACCGGAGATTATATTACGACCGATATAACTCTCACAAGCGACTATTCCATCGGAAGTACAACTGCATCTTTATCAACCGATAAGGATACCTATAAAAAAGGCGAAGAGATTATCGTAACTGCAAGCGGCAAGAGCAATTACTGGGTAGGTATTTATAAAACAGATGATATCTACGGCTCAGGAAACGCAACCTCGATCTATTGGTATTATATTCAGGATACCGACAGCGGATACATTTCAGGCAAACCTACGGTAATTCAGTCAACAATTCACAATTCAAGCAGCAGTAATCCTGATAAGGTTCTCGCCCCGGGCAAATATACAGTTTATTTGTTTGAAGAAAGCGGCTCAAATTCTTATATGGAGATTGCCAAAAAGAATATAGAAGTAGTTTCTAAAAACCTTGAACCGCTGGTTTCTTTGGAATATGAGCTTGATAATGAAACAGACGGCTTTGCAAACGGTACAGTTACAGTAACAAAAGATGAATCTGCTGAGGCTGTAACCGATTGTGTGCTTTTCTGGGCAGATGAAAACGAAAAGCCTTTAGAAGGGTACACAAGTTTAGCGAAGTTCAAGCTTGAGGATGTAACAACAGTATCAAGAATGACTTCTCATACAATCATTCCTGAGGGTGCTAAAAAGCTTCTGGCTTATGCTTCTGACGGCAGCAGTATTTCAGAAGAGTATATCTCAGTTGATTTGCCTGAAAACTGTCAGTATAAATTATCCGATGATTATATTACAGAATTTCAGATTGTCAGCGATACTCATCTTACAACAGATGAAGGCGCTACAGGCGATGTAGCTCTTTCCAACACTCATTTCAAGCAGTTGCTTGAAGATGTAAGGGATAACAGCCCTGAAAGTATGGGTATTTTTATCAACGGCGATATCGGCAATACCGGTGCTAAAGCAGAGTTTGATAAGGTTCTTAATATCTATAATTCGGTTAAAAGCACAGCAACAGGCGATTTCCCTGAGCTGCATATTTCAATCGGCAACCACGACTGGATTAAGGGCAACCCGAATTCTCAGTTCCAAGTTTATGCTAAAGTATTTAACAGCAATCTTGAAAAACAGCCTGAAAATGTATATTATGATGAGGTTTTAGGCGGTTATCATTTTGTTTATCTTGGCGGCGAAACTGTAGGAACTTCTGCTACTCTCTCGCAAGAGCAGTTAGACTGGTTCGACGGCGTTATGACCGAATGTACAGAAGAAGACCCTGATAAACCTGTATTTGTATTTTTACATCAGTCCTTCTATAGTACCGTTTCGGGCTCACTCCCGGGTCAGGGTTGGCACGGTGTAAACAATGAGCACTTACTGAAAAATATTATGGCTAAATATGGCCAGATAATTTTGTTAAACGGACACAGTCATTGGGAGCTTAACTCTGAAAGCTGTATGTATTCGGGCGATGATGAAACTCCAACCGCGCTTAACACAGCGGCTGTCGGTTATCTCTGGTCAAGCTACAATGTAATTGGCGGCGAATTTGCAGAGGGTTCACAGGGTTACTATGTAAGAGTTTACAATGACAAGGTTGTATTTTTAGGCAGAGATATCGAAAATCAGAAGTTTATTCCTTCGGCAACATTTATAATTGAAAGAAATAAGCTTGATTTGGAAAAAACAGATTATGTTATAACCGACCAACAGGAGATCCAAACAATTGATGCTGTTGTAACCGAGGGTACGGTTGTTAATTATAAATCATTGGATGCCGATATTGTAACTGTATCTGATGAAGGCGCAATTATTCCTAAATCACTTGGCGAAACCAAAATTGTTGTATCGATTGAAGGAACTGACACCAAGGTTGTAACAAGAAAATATGTTAACGTTAAGGTTGTAGAGGATAAGAGCAATTGGTCGGCTTGGGTTAATGACCCTGAAACCAAAACTCACAGCAGAACTAATCTTGATACAGGTGTTATTGAAACAAAATCCTGTAATGCAAGCAAAAAAGAAACTGTTACAGCGGCTACTTTAACTCAGAACGGTAAGATTATCAGAGATTGTTCAGTTTGCAAAGCAAATATATCAACAACCGTTATCTACAGCCCTAAAACCATACAATTGTCCAAATCCTCTTTTGAGTATGACGGAAAGGTTAAAACTCCTGCGGTTAATGTTGTTGATGCGAGCGGCAAAAAGATTGACGCATCAAATTATACCGTTACATACGACAGCGGCAGACAAAATGTAGGTATATACAAGGTTACAGTTACATTCAAGGGTAATTATTCAGGTAAAAAGGTTCTTGAGTTTAGAATAATTCCTAAAGCGGTGTCAGATACCGAGAATGTTCCTTCGGTAACTGTTAAGACGGCTAAAGAGGCTTATGTTTATAACGGAAAGGTTATAACTCCTGCAATCAGCGTTGTTGATGCAGGTGGCAAGAAGGTTGATGCATCTAACTACACCGTTAGTTATGCAAAAGGCAGAAAAGCCGTAGGCACATACAAGGTTATAGTTAACTTTAAAAAGAACTATTCAGGTACAAAGACAGTTAAGTTTAAAATTAATCCTAAGCCAACCAAAATTACAAGCTTAAAGGCTGTTAAAAAAGGGTTTACTGTTAAATGGCAGAAATCCAACAAAACCTGGACTAAGAGCTATCAGATAAGATACAGTACATCTTCAAAATTCAAAAAAGCAAAGATTGTTACAGTTAAGGGACTGAAAAATATCTCTAAAACAATCACAAAGCTTAAAGCGAATAAGAAGTATTATGTTCAGGTAAGAACGGTTAAAAACAATTGCTACTCGACATGGAGTAAGGCCAAGAGCGTTAAAACAAAAAAATAAGAGCGTTAAAACAAAAAAATAAATCAAACCTCCGAGTTGATTTTTCAACTCGGAGGTTTGTCATTGTTGATGCCTTATTGGATATAGGGCTTCTCTTGACAAAAATTAATCAATTTATTATAATTTAATCAATTAATTTCAAGGGAAGTAAAAAACAAATGCAGAACAAAAAAATTAGAATTTCAAGCGAGGTAGCCTATATCTTCGCGGTTATTGCGCTCGCATTTTCAGTCGCTATGATAACCATAACCGATTTCGGTGTGTCGATGATTGTCGCACCTGCCTATATTTTAAGCCAAAAGCTCGGTTTTCTGACCTTCGGGCAGAGTGAATATGTTGTTCAGGCGGTGCTTTTCGTAGTTTTCTGCATATTGATGAAAAAAGTAAGACTAGTATATTTCAGCTCGTTTGTAACAGGCGTAATTTACGGCGCGGTGCTTGACTTATGGCGAATGATCCCGATTTTTAACCAGAATGTCACCGGCGCCGATGACCTTAGTATCGTAACAAGAATTGTATTTTTCCTTGTCGGAATGTTTCTTACGTCTTTTTCGATTGCGGTCTTTTTCAAAACCTACTTTTATCCGCAGGTTTACGACTTTTTTGTAAAAGGAATAAGCCATCATTTCGGAATCGACCGACCGAAATTCAAAACCTGTTTTGACCTTAGCTGTCTAGTTGTCGCTACTGCAATGTCGCTGATTCTTTTCCGCGGATTTGTCGGCGTAAATTTCGGAACGCTGATTATGGCGATTTTTAACGGCTCAATAATCGGATTTTTCAGTTCGCTTTTAGATAAGCATTTTGAATTTGTACCGACCTTTAAAAATATTGCAAACCATTTTGAACTAGATTAATCAAAAAAGCCTTTTCATTGCGAAAAGGCTTTTTCTTATATCTTTAATATTTTTTTGGCTTTAGCAATCTGCTCGGGTGTCGGAGTAGGAACATCCTTAAGCGGATATTTAAGTCCGAGATTTTCCCATTTAAATTTGCCTAAAGTGTGATAAGGCAGAATTTCTACTCGCTCTACTGTTTCAAGTGTGTCAATGAACTCGCGTAAAGAGCGTAAATCCTGCTCGTCATCAGTAATACTAGGCACCAAAACGTGGCGAATCCACATTTTTTTGCGGTTATCAGACATCCATTTCGCCATTTTCAGAATGTTTTCATTGCCTTTGCCTGTGAGTTCCTTGTGTTTTTCTGGATTTATGTGCTTGATGTCAAGCATACATAAGTCGGTATATTTCATCAATTCTTCGTACTTTTCAAGCCAGTCTTTTTCCTCGCAGAACGGCTCTCCTGCAGTGTCGATGCAGGTGTTTATGCCTTTTTCTTTCGCTTTTTTGAAAAGTTCAGTAACAAAATCTATCTGCAAAAGCGGTTCGCCGCCGCTTACAGTAATTCCGCCGTCTTTTTTCCAGTAAGTTTTATAGCGCTCTGCTTTTTTTAGCAGCTCGTCGGCGGTAGCCTGCTCGTTCGCATTACCACACCAAGTATCGGGGTTGTGGCAGTATTTGCAACGAAGATTACAGCCCTTTAAAAATACTATAAACCGAACACCCGGACCGTCGGAAGCACCGAAACTCTCGGTTGAATGAATATAGCCGATATTACTCATTTTTTCTCCTTAAAAAGTGTTTTCTTTGGATTATTAAGTCTGCTCCAAGCATAAACCATAGATAAATCCAAATGCATTTTTGATAATTTCCATTAAAAGTTGTGCAATAATACTATTTTTTCATATTATTTTTCTCTGTAAAACAAAACGGGAGCGCAATGCGCTCCCCTACTATAATTTTATTCGTAGGGGCGCTCATAGGGCGCCCGCTTTTAATTCATCACGAAACTAAAGTTACATACTTGCGTGGCAGGTTCTTGAAATTACGTCTAACTGCTGTTCTCTTGTCAAATCGATAAACTTAACAGCATAGCCTGAAACTCGGATTGTGAAGTTTGCATACTCCTCTTTTTCCGGATGCTCCATAGCGTCGATAAGCTTTTCCTTGCCGAAAACGTTTACGTTAAGGTGATGCGCACCTTTGTCAAAGTAACCGTCAAGCACATTAACAAGGTTTGTAACCTGTTCACTTTCATCCTTACCGAGCGCCTCAGGGTTGATAGTCTGGGTATTTGAAATACCGTCAAGTGCCCATTCGTAAGGAAGCTTTGCAACTGAGTTGAGCGAAGCGAGTAAGCCATTCTGCTCTGCGCCGTAAGACGGGTTTGCACCAGGTGATAACGGCTCTCCTGCCTTTCTTCCGTCAGGAAGACCTGCAGTCGCCTTACCGTAAACTACGTTTGAAGTAATTGTAAGAATTGATGTTGTAGCCTCTGAATCGCGGTAAGTGTGGCACTGTTTTATTTTATGCAAGAATGTTTTTAATAACCAAATTGCAATGTCATCAGCGCGGTCATCATCGTTACCGTATTTCGGGAAATCGCCCTCGGTTTCAAAGTCAACTGCAATTCCGTCCTCGTCACGAATAACCTTTACTTTAGCGTATTTGATAGCTGAAAGTGAGTCAACAACGTGTGAAAATCCTGCGATACCTGTTGCGAAAGTTCTGCGTACTTCTGTATCGATAAGCGCCATTTCAGCTGCTTCATAGTTGTATTTATCGTGCATATAGTGGATAAGGTTTAGAGTATGCACATAAACCGATGCCAACCAACTCATCATTGCATCATATTTTTCCATTACCTCGTCATAATCGAGATATTCCGAAGTAATCGGTGCGTATTTCGGGCCAACCTGTGCTTTGGTTTTTGTATCAACACCGCCGTTTATAGCATAAAGCAAGCCTTTTGCGAGGTTTGCACGAGCTCCGAAGAACTGCATCTCTTTACCTGTCTGTGTTGCAGATACGCAGCAGCAGATAGCGTAATCATCGCCCCATACAGGACGCATAACGTCATCATTTTCATACTGGATAGAGCTTGTACGAACAGAAATCGCAGCAGCGTAACGCTTAAAGTTTTCAGGTAGCTTCTCGCAGTACAGAACTGTGAGGTTCGGCTCAGGTGAAGGACCCATATTTTCAAGTGTGTGTAAGAAACGGAAGTCGTTTTTAGTAACGAGCGGTCTGCCGTCAAGACCTTTGCCTGCAACAGAAAGTGTAGCCCACACAGGGTCACCTGAGAAGAGCTCATTGTATGAAGGGATTCGAGCGAATTTAACCATTCTGAACTTCATTACCATATGGTCGATAAGCTCCTGAGCCTCGGTTTCGGTCAAAGTACCGTTATCAAGGTCACGCTGAATGTAGATATCCAAGAATGTTGAAATTCTGCCGACACTCATTGCCGCGCCGTTCTGAGTCTTGATAGCCGCGAGATATCCGAAATAAAGCCATTGACAAGCCTCTTTTGCGTTAGCTGCAGGCTTTGAAATATCGTAGCCGTAGATAGCAGCCATTTCTTTCATTTCGCGAAGCGCACGAATCTGCATAGAAATTTCTTCACGAAGTCTGATAATGTCGTCACGCATTTTGCCGTTACCGCAGTTATCAAGGTCTTCCTGTTTAGCTTCGATAAGGTGGTCGATACCGTAAAGCGCTACTCGGCGGTAGTCACCAACGATTCTGCCTCTGCCGTAGGTATCCGGCAAACCTGTGATAATCTTATTTTTTCTTGCCGCGCGCATCATAGGTGTGTAAGCATCAAATACACCCTGATTGTGAGTTTTGTGATACTCAGTAAAAATCTTATGAAGCTCAGGGTCAGGCTCGTAACCGTAAGTGCGGCAAGCTTCTTCAGCCATTCTGATACCGCCGTATGGCATAAACGCACGTTTAAGCGGTTTATCGGTCTGAAGACCGACAATCTGCTCGAGATCTTTTAACTCTTCATCAATATAGCCTGCGGCGTGTGAAGTGAGTCCTGATACAATATGAGTATCCATATCAAGAACTCCGCCTTTGGCACGTTCTTCTTTCTGCAACTCCTGTAATCTGCCCCAAAGCTTGTTTGTAGCTTCGGTCGGGTCTGCCAAGAAAGACTCATCACCTTCATAAGGTGTGTAGTTATTCTGTATAAAATCACGAGTGTTGATTTCCTCGCGCCATTTTTCGCCTGTAAAACCATACCATTGTTTAAAATCTAACATTGAAATATTCCTCCTTTTTTAATATGGTGCAGACTTATAATAACATAATTCGACACCGTAATCAATATATTTTTAAAAATTTATTGAAAAAAAGACAACAAAATATTGTGGTTAAAATATTCAACTTGCACAAAATATATGGTTTTTTAGAATTTTTTGCATATTTTCAGCGGTTTGACTAGTTTATAGTTTATTTGCTTTGAAA
>JBGVHY010000148.1:0-2483 GCA_045122755.1 Acutalibacteraceae bacterium
ACCATGTCAGTATGCCTGCGCCGATTAAAATTGCGCAGTTCATAAAGAATTTTTCAGGTAGTACCCGAATGATCTCATCGGTACGCGGATTAAAAAGCCAGTTTGCTTTGCCCTTGAAGAAAATATCGTGAAATACAACAAATGCCTTATTAAAGTCTATTGAAGCAAGTGCGCCGACCGCAACAGGAATTACAACCGCCGTCAAAGCGGAGTAAAAGGAAGCGGAGCGCTTAGCCAAGCAGAAAGGCTTTAGCTTTTCTGTTTTACGGAGTATCAGTAGCAAAATAAGGCATAATCCTGAAAAAATGAGTACCAAGGCGTTCAAATCAAATAAAGCCTTGCAATCATTAAAATGCGCTTTGCCTTCAGCGGAAAATTTCATATCTCCGGTGGAAAACTCTTTATTGGGTAAGGTGAGATAATCCAGCACCTCGTCATAAGCCTTGATAATTTGTTCTTTTACAAAACCGCTTTTTGCCTCAAGCTCCAAAGCGTCAATATGAGCATAGTAAAACGGACGAAAATAAATCGGCAGTCCGATCGAAGAGGTCAGAATAAAGAAAAACAGCGCTGTTGCGAAAAGCAACGATACAGCAGTATCAAGCCAACGTTTTTTATTTTGCTTTGACAAAACATCACCACCTTCAAGAGCATTATAACACACTTAGGGTGAATTTGTAAATCGGTGTTTCATATTTTGAAATCCACAAGAAAATCTTCGATAACATCATCAAGATGAATAGGAGATAACTCGAGAGAGTTGCATAGTTCGATCAGCGTTTCTATTCTTTGCTTATCGGTTGAAATATCTTTTATAGTGCGCTCACCGCAGGTTATTCCGTAGGTATCGTGTTCTGAGTTGTTTTCATCTGTTACAGTTGATTGATTTAATTTGTACATTTTAAACTTCCTTTTTGGTAAAAATTTTATTGTGAATTAAATTCACTAATAATATGTTATCAAAGTCGAGAGTTCCTGTCAACGGTTTTCAGAAGTGAAAACTCAAAGTTCGTATAATGTGACTAAATATCACATCTATATTGTGAATAATTTACACAACTTGACTACAGTATTTAACTCTTTAACAATATAAATTTTAAAAAATAAGAGATATTAAGATGAATTTCGCGGCAAGAGCGTTTTAATCAATGATAAACAACAAGTTGTGCTTGATAAAGCGAGAGAACTTGGAATTGATACTAAAAAAGCAGAGAACGCCTTGAACGTTCTTAATGAAACTGCAAGTATTACTGAAAATTCACCGAATGAGACTAACGAGCAGGCGTATGAAGAAGCTCTCGAAAGTGCTTCAAGAGAGATTGCAGAACTCCAATTCTATATTGAGCAAAATGGCGAAACTGTTGATTTTGGTGAAGAAACAGAAACGGAGTTTACTGATGATGATTTTGAAACAGAACTTCAAAATAAAATGCGTGGCAAAGAAATCGACAATGCTATTTTTGAAGATGAATCTGATGAAATGATTGTTAACGAACTTAAAGCCAGAGGCACTAATAATGCTGAAATTGCTACAAATAACCTTAATCGTTCTACTGAAAAAAGAGAGATTGGCGATAGAGTTAAAAAACTTACTGCCTTACCTGACAAAAACGGCAAAATGGTATCAAAGGCATCTGATGCGGTTGGTATTTTGCCTTCTGAATATACAAAAGAAGAAAAGGAAATTGAGCGTTTTTATAACTCGCAAGGAATTAACATTGTAATATTCGATAGCAAAAGTGGTATTGATGGATTTAAGCAAGGTGATACAGTTTATCTTAACAGAAAAACTGCTAAAGAATATGTGTTTAAACACGAATTTGCACATACTCAGGAAGCAAAGCAGGGCTTTAATGATTTTGGCACACATATTGAAAAAGCCATTGAAAATTCAAAGCGACTTTCTGCTTGGGTTGACAACAAAGCGAAGAGCATTGATGGGTATAATAAAAACGCTACTTTAAAAGATAAGATAGCGTTTGTTAAAAATCATTATAATGAGCAGAGAGGCGGAACTCTTTCTAACACCGAACAGGATTTTGAGTTTTATGCTGATTTTGTTATGGACAATCTTTATAATGGTACAGATGTTGAAGGTACTATTGACGAGATGGAAAGAGCGTTTGCAGATAAGAACGTTTGGCAAAAGTTTCGTGATTTTATGCGCCGATTACTTAAAAACATCAAAAATCTCGGGTTGTATGACGGTGCGAAGATTACCAAACTTGAAAATGAGTTTGCAAAGGTTGTTCGCTCTGAAAAAGGTGTTGCAAATGATGGTAAGGTAGTGTTTAATAGCAAAACTTCTATGAGCGTTTCTGTTGACAATTCACTTGATAAATATTATAATAAAAAAGCAATAAAAACAACAAAGTCAGAATGGTCTGCAGTTAACAAGGCAAGATTTCAACGATATGGCGGAAAAGAAAACATTCCTGATATTGATATGTTTGATATATCAAAATATGGCGAAGTCGATATTG
>JBGVHY010000149.1:0-5085 GCA_045122755.1 Acutalibacteraceae bacterium
ATACATATAAATCGGACCGTCTTTTGTAGCGGTAAAAGCAAGGTGTGCAGTTGTCGAGCCGCCGCTGCCTGAAACAGAAATTCCCGAGCCGTCATAATCACCCAGAGAACCGTTATCACAGGAAGAAGCCGCTGCATCAAACTCTGTTACATCTTCAAGCAGAAATCTGTTGCCTTCATCGCCGAGCGCATAGTAAAGATACTCATTCTGTGTTTCAAAAGGATTAATCTCCTGAGCTTCCCAGTTCTTGATAGTGTCATTAATCATAAATCCTATTGATAAAGGATATTTATTTTCATAAATATTCGAGTCGTTGCTCTGATAAAGACCTTCAAAATAAGGCTGGTCCATAGTTTCGTTTCTTCCGATAATGTATTTTACATTAAGAAGCGAGTTTACAACAGGAGTCTGCACTAAGTATCTGAAGCTGTTTGACCCCGGATCAGCCGCAAGACCTAAGCATTTCATCATATAAGTAACGTTACTGTTAATCTCTGATGAGAACTGAGTAAGACCGTTGTAGCCGTATAAAGCAGGGTCATTACAGGTCCAGTTATTATATACTTCCATTCTGTAGAAGCCGTCATCCTCTTCAAGAATTTTATCCTTAAGCGCCTGAACATCATCATAGCCTGTGTAGTAGGTAGTTCTGTTTGATTTGCCAACCGCCTGAACGGATTTAACGGTATAGTTAGTCATTTCAGCAAACAAAACAACGAACAGCATAATACCGCATACAGCCTGTTTTATTCTGCCTGTTTTGTAAATGCCGAGCACAGCCGCATAAACTGCAACAAGTGCGATTGTAATATAAATTACTTTGTAATCAAAAGTCTCTGTATAAAGCTTTTCAGCGAGAATTGCATAAATTATGCCGCCTGCCGCAACACCGCCTATCTGACGGGAAGTGATATCTTTTAAACAGGTGTAAGCCTCGCAAGCCATTGTAACAATGATGAACGAGAATACGAATGAGTATCGGTAAGGCAATTCATTCGGCCAATGGTTACCGTGCCATATAAAGTCGAGCCTGTTCCAGTTGAAGCTTAAGATAAGGAAGCCTAAAATTACGCAGTTGAGAACCTTTTTCTTGCCCGAAATATTCTTGCAGAGCAAGAATATAATCGCCATCATAAATGAAAGCACGCTGCAGTAGATATTCGGCAGACCGCCTCTTACAGTAAGCTCAACATTTGGGAGCATATTCGAGAATACATCAAGGATAGGGTTGTAGAAATTGTTGTCTGAAGGACCTTGCTGGTCGATGTAATAAGTGTTCTGCATACTAAGGTAGGTCGGGATAAGAATTATCGCTGCCATACAGCAACCGATAACCGAGAAAAGTACCGCTTTACCTGTAGTTATAGCGCAGTGTTTAGCACCGCGGGCTTTATCTCTTGAGAAATAAAGGATAGGGTAGTAAATAGCGATGAAAATACACATCATAACACCGATGTAGTAGTTTGTAATCATCATCATCGCAAGCGAAATTGTATATAATCTAAACTTGCCCTCGTCTATCAGCTTGTTTAAGCCGAGCATACACAACGGCAACAGCGCCATTACATCAAGCCACATCAAGCACCAGTAGTAACCCATAGCATAAGCACAAAGCGAATAGGAAACCGCAAATGCTACCATACCGAGGTCGTCACGCTTGAACATTTCGCGCAAGTATATATACATAAAGCAGGAAGCAAACGAGATTTTTAAAATCACTATCATCGCCATTGCTTCGGTAAGGAACTTCTGAGGTACTAAAACTGTTAAGAAGTTAAGCGGACTTGCAAAATAGTAAGCCATAAGTGCTATGAAGTTCGTTCCTCCGCCGCCTTGCCAGGTGTAAAGTAAAGAACCGCCTGTCTGTAGTTTTTCCTGTAAAATTTTTAGGAAAGGGAAGTACTGATGCCACATATCAATAACCATAATCTGCTCATCACCGAACGGATAAAAGTCGGCTTTATAAAAAGCAAATATCATTAAAAACATCGGCACTAAGAAAGATATAAACACAAATCTGTGTTTATAGAAAAAACTTTCCTTCTTTAGCGGTGAATAACTGGTGTTTTTTAACGCTGAAGTCATTATTTTTCTCCTTAATATTTATTTTTCTAAATCAGTAAATTTTATTATACCTAGTTTTTGCCTTACTGTCAAGAAAAACAGCGGTTTTAAATTGTAAATTTTAAAAAACAAAAACCGCAGTTTTTCTGCGGTTTTTAAATCACTAATCTTCCTGATTTATTCCAAAAAGCTTGCGGAAGTTCATAATATAAAATCCGCTCGGGTCTTGTAAAAAATTATGCTTTACCTTTTCGGCTTCTTCCATAGTCGCAACCCTTATAGAAAATCCCATAATCTCTTTTTCATTTTCAAGCATTGAGATTTTAACTGTAAATTTATCGTCATCAGGTACTATTTCAATGGCGTTATCCTTAAGACGTTTCTGAAGTAATATTTCATATTCAGCGGCGCTCATTGCGCTTTCTCTTATAGTAAACGGGATTTCATAATTAAGCTCTTTAGCAATTGTGATACCGTTGTTTGTAAGCGTGTATTCGTCGTTATCAAGCTTAACAATATTGTTATCGCGTTCCAGCTCCTCAATTGCCTGCGCAATATCAAAATAGGTCGCAATAGAATTGTAGCGGATAATATGGGTAATGGTATCTGCGGTAAAGGTCTTGTTAGTGTTATAGAGAATAATGCAGATAAGAATTTTTATATCCTCAACCTTTATAAGACTGCCCGGCTCTAAGTTTCCCCAGAATACCTTTTTATTTTTCTTAGCCAAAAAAATTCCTCCAATAAAAATGTAAAAATATTTTATCATATATTTTTGCAAAAAGCAACAGTTTTAATGTTGAATAAAATTTTATTTTATGTTATAATATATCGAATAATTTATAGAATGGGGATATTAATGCAGATTAATAAGGAACAAATAAGAAATTTTTGCATTATTGCACATATTGACCATGGAAAATCTACTCTGGCTGACCGACTGCTCGAGCTTACTCAGTCGGTTGAACAGCGTCAGATGACTGACCAGTTGTTGGATAGTATGGACCTTGAACGTGAGAGAGGCATTACTATCAAATCTCATCCTGTAACGCTTTACTACGACGCGAAAGACGGCAAACGTTACGAGCTTAATCTTATCGACACTCCGGGTCACGTCGACTTTAACTATGAGGTGTCACGTTCTTTGGCGGCTTGTGAAGGAGCTTTGCTTGTAGTAGATGCTTCTCAGGGTATCGAGGCACAGACTTTGGCTAACACATATTTAGCGCTTGACCACGACCTTGAAATTGTACCTGTCATCAATAAAATTGACCTTCCGTCAGCTGACCCCGAAAAATGCGCTGATGATATTGAGAATATCATCGGAATTGAAGCACAAAATGCGCCAAAGGTATCAGCTAAATCAGGGCTTAATATTGAGCAGGTTTTAGAGGCAATCGTTGAAAAAGTTCCCAGCCCTAAAGCAGAGGATGATAAACCGCTTAAAGCGCTTATTTTCGATTCATATTATGACCCTTATAAGGGCGTAATCGTTTATTTCAGGGTTGTAGACGGCGTTATTAAAACGGGTATAAACATCAAAATGATGGCTACAGGCGCTGAGTTTAATGTAGTTGAAGTCGGCAGAAAAAACGCTATCTCAATGCAGCCTTGCGATGAGCTTCACGCAGGTGAGGTTGGGTATATCGCCGCTTCTATCAAAAATGCTTCCGAAGCAAGAGTCGGTGATACTATTACTACCGCGGAAAACGGCGCGGCAGAGCCGTTGCCGGGTTACCGTCAGGTAAATCCTGTTGTGTTCTGTGGTATCTATCCTGCTGACGGCGCTCAGTATACAGATTTGCGCGAAGCTCTTGAAAAATTACAGCTTAATGATGCCGCTTTAATGTTTGAGGCTGAAACCTCGTCGGCGCTCGGCTTTGGTTTTAGATGTGGTTTTTTGGGACTTCTTCATATGGAGATTATTCAGGAGCGTCTTGAGAGAGAATATAACCTTGACCTTATCACAACCGCACCGTCGGTTGAATATAAGCTGAATTTGTCTGACGGCTCGGTTTTATCAATAGATAACCCGACAAATTATCCTGACCCTGCTACAATCGTGACTGCGCAAGAGCCTATCTGCAATGTTCATATCTACAGCCCGAATGAGTATGTCGGCTCAATTATGGATTTATGTCAGGAGCGCCGAGGCGTGTTCGTTGATATGCAGTATGTTACAACTGAGCGTGTTGATATTCATTACGAAATGCCGCTTAATGAGATTGTTTATGACTTTTTTGATGCGCTTAAATCCCGTACCCGCGGTTATGCTTCTTATGACTACGAGGGTAAAGGTTATAAAGCATCAAAGCTTGTAAAATTAGATGTTATGCTTAACGGCGAGATTGTCGATGCACTTTCGTTTATCGTTCATTCGGATAATGCCTATAAGAGGGCTAGACGTATTGCTGAAAAGCTGAAAGAGCATATCCCGAGACAGTTGTTTGAAGTGCCTGTTCAGGTTGCTGTCGGCGGTAAAGTAATTGCCAGAGAGACCGTCAAAGCGGTGCGTAAAGACGTGCTTGCTAAATGCTACGGCGGTGATATTACACGTAAGAAAAAGCTTCTTGAAAAGCAAAAAGAGGGTAAAAAGCGTATGCGCCAATTAGGCTCTGTAGAAGTGCCACAGGAAGCATTTATGGCAGTATTAAAGTTAGACGAATAAGGAGAATATATTTTGGCAAAAGAAACAAAAAATATATTTGTTAGCGAAGAAGAATTGAGTGTTCAACGCGATTTCTCAGGTAAGGTAAAAGAAATTGCAGTAAATAAATACGGTAAACCCAAAGCGAGCGTTCGCACTTTCGGTTGTCAGCAGAATGTTGCCGATTCGCAGAAGATTATGGGTATGCTAGAGAATATGGGCTACGAAATCGTCGGCGAAACCGATGAGGCAGACTTGATAATTTTTAACACTTGCGCGGTAAGAGAACACGCGGAGGACAGAGTTTTCGGTAATGTCGGTGCGCTTGTTCATCTAAAACGCAGAAAACCTGACACAGTTATCGCGCTCTGTGG
>JBGVHY010000150.1:0-4471 GCA_045122755.1 Acutalibacteraceae bacterium
TCCTCTGCTCAGACAGTATCGGCATTGCGCTTTACGACTCGCGCGAGTCGGGCGTGCTGATAAATGTATTAGCACCGCTCATTCCTGTTATGTACCTTGAATCGGTGGTTGACGGAATTTTAAAAGGGCTGAATATGCAAAATTCAACCCTTTTATACAGCACAATCGACTCAGGGTTGCGCATTTCTTTAATTTTATTATTAGTTCCGTCGCTCGGAATGGATGGGTTTATGCTGATAATGATATTTTCGAATATCCTCACCTGTTCACTTAATTTCATTAAACTGCTTAAAGTTACGGTGTTGAAATTCGATATAAAAAACTGGTTTTTAAAACCTCTTGTTTCAATTGTAATCGCGGTGTGTTTTGCCAGACAAATTTGCGCAAGCATTTCTAATCATGTCGCGTATATCATCATAAGCATAACGATAATTTCTGCCGTATATTTCGCGCTGATACTGATTAGCGGTGCGGTGGATCTAAAATCAGCCTTTCCACATAAAAAAGTGTCACGAATGGCAGATTAGAAAAATGCTTCCTCGTCAGAGGAAGCATTTTTCTTTTTATATCTTTGTGTCCCAGAGACCGCAGAAGCTGTCAATCGGGTCTTTACCCTTGAAGGCATCAGGTCCTGATAAAAGATTACCAACGAGTGCGTCCATAGTAGATGGTTTTGAGTCGTAAGCATTAATATAAGTGCGTAACTGCGGCACATCTGCAAGCATAGTCGGTGCGTTTACGCTGACCCCGACAACAGGCAGTTCAAATACATACCAAGGAATTTCTCCGCCGCCCTTTGAGAGACCGAAGCTCGGTCTGCCGTTTGCAACATCAAACAAAGTTATAACCAAATCCTGCTCGGAAACAAAATCGCTGATGGCGTTTTTACCTGCAAAATAAAGATTGAGGCTCGGTTTTTCACCTGCGGCAATCTGTTTTTTCATTTTTTCGATCGGACTTTCATAAATAAATGCGTCGAAGCCTTTTTCAATGAGTCTATCGCGAAGCTCTTCAGCCGGATTTTTCTTCTCTCCCATGCCGCCCATTGCCATCTGAACAAGCGCATCCATAGCACCTGCGGCGCCTTTAACATAAACAATCATAATGCGTTTATATTTCTCAGGAGTAAGCGGTAAAACATCCTTATCCTTGTATTTAACGAGCGTGATAGCATCTTTGCTGATTGCCTCTGCAGCCGCCTTGTATTCGTCTTTCTGCAATATTACTGATAAATCATCAGCAGGAACAATCTCCTCCTTAGCCTTTTTTAAGCAGCTCGCCAATGCAAAAAGCCTTACTGCCTGCGTTTTGCGCTAACACTATATCGGTGTGCTCAAGCAAGCCGTATTTCTCCCATTCTTCAAGCACCGCGTCTAAATTTGCGCTTGAAACAATAGCAACATCAGCGCGTTTATGTGCAAATTCTAGCGCTTCTTTTGCCATTTCAAACGGTTTCTTTTTCTCATCGGGCAGTTTTGTGATTTCCTCATTTACTGCCTTACTCCAGCTGAGCGCTTTTTTAAGCGATACGTAATCGAGATTTTGAGAAATCGCTCTTTCAAGCGCGTTATTTGACAGCTCGTCACTCTCGTTTACCCATTTATTAAGCGCATCAAGGTCGGCAATCTCACAGTACTGCTCATTAATCTCAGTAAGAGCGAGGCTAAGTCCTTTAAAACGATTAATACCGCGAGTCATTGTATAAAGATTAATCTCATTCCAACGGTCTAAAATCTTCTGTTCCCAACGTTCCAGGGACCATTCATTTACCATGCAAGGACCAAAGCACTCAAAATGCTTGATATCCATTGTATCCATTGCACAGCCGTCGCTGTCAACGCAGACTAAAAAATCTTTTTTCTTTTTAAAATTTTCAAGGGTTATCATTTTATATCAAACTCCTCTCTATACACTCATTATACCTTTTATTTTGTTTTTCTTTTTGTACTATTTTAATGTTTTTTTGCAAATTTTAAAACAAAAATGCGGCAATTTAACCAAAAGTCAAATTGCCGCATAAATTTTATTATTCTTTTTCCTTTTCTACCCACTCGATAAAGCGGTAGCTTTCTAAAATTTGAAAATATCTTGCCAAGCGCTCGTATAGAGGATGCGCTTCTTCGCCAAATTCCTCGTCAACCAGCTTCCCGATTTCAGTTATGGTCATCTCGCCGTCTAGCTTAGGCCAGATATAACTGCCCAATTTATCAAGATGAATATAGCTGATTTTCGGTTTAAAGAAAATCTTCTGCATAATGCGGTTCATAAGTCCCGTATTCTCAACAAGAATCGTTACATTGCCGTCGCTGTCGGTTTTCCATTCCAAATCACAGCGGCGCACAGGAATTTGCTCAAGATAATTTTTCGGAATTACTATCTGCTTTTTCTTCATAATTATTTCTGAGCTTTTTTGTCTTTTTTCCAGACAGTAAATTTAAGCAAGCTTAAAATAATAAGCGCAAATACTACAAGACTGCCGACATTTGAAGCCCATTCAGGAAGATTAAGCACGCCTGAAAGGTCGAGCAAAGAGCTTACATTGAATACTGCCAAGAGAGCAAGCAGAATACCTACAAGTCCCTCACCTGCAATCATACCTGAGCAGAAAAGCACACCGTTGTTAATAATGCCTTTTTTCTTGTCACTTTCTTTCATCTTATCAAAGCAAAGACGAATAAGACCGCCGACCATAATGCAAGCATTAAGCTGAACAGGTAAGTAAACACCGATTGCGAAAGGAAGTACAGGGATACCGATAAGCTCAACAACAATTGCGATAAACACGCCGATAAGGATAAGTCCCCAAGGCAAATTACCGCCCATAATACCCTCTATTACCATCTTCATCAATGTAGCCTGCGGTGCGCCGAGCTCTTCAGAGCCGAAGCCCCAAGCAGAATCGAGAAGGTAAAGAGTAGCACCGATTGCAAGAGCAGATGCTACAACACCGATAATCTCACCAATCTGCTGTTTCTTAGGAGTAGCGCCGAGCAAATAACCCGTTTTCAAGTCCTGTGAGGTGTCGCCTGCGATAGCAGAAACAATACATATAATTGAGCCGATTGCAATAGCCGCCTGCATACCGCTTGCACCTGCTTCGCCTGTTAATTTAAGAATCAAAGTAGCGATAAGGAGTGTTGCAATTGCCATACCCGAAACAGGGTTGTTACTGCTTCCTACAAGGCCTACCATACGGGAAGATACGGTTGCGAAGAAGAAGCCGAAAATTACAACGATAATCGCGCCGATTAATGAAACAGGAATAGCAGGAACGAGCCATACAGCTAAAGTAAGAATGAGAATAGAAATAAGAACTATTTTCATATTGATATCCTGCTCGGTACGTACAGTGCTTGCTGAACCAACTGCTGAAAAGCCTTTCATTGAATCGCGGAAGGTGCGAACGATAAGCGGTAAAGACTTAATAAGGCTGATAATACCGCCAGCCGCAAGAGCACCTGCGCCGATATATCTCACATAAGTGCCCCAGATACCGCTAGCGCCGCTTGATGCAAAAATCTCACCGATTGATGTAGTGCCAGGATACATAATAATATCACTGCCGAAAAGCACGATAATCGGGATAAGTACCAACCAGCTGATAACACCGCCTGCGAACATATAAGACGAAATACGCGGACCGCAGATATAACCAACACTCATTACTGCAGGATAAATCTGAGTACCGATAGCACCCGGATATGTTTTGGCAGTGCCCTGAATAGATACTTCACCCGGTACTGCCTTAAGACCGTCGATAATAAATTTAAAGAGTGCCGCAAAGCCCATACCTGCAAATACGGTAGAAGCATTTGAGCCGCCTTCTTCACCTGCAAGCATAACTTCAGCGCAAGCCTGTCCCTCAGGATAAGGAAGCACACCATGCTCACGAACGATAAGAGCATTTCTGAGCGGTACCATAAAGAATACGCCGAGCAGACCGCCGATTAAAGCGATAAGAGTAATCTCAACAAGGCTCGGTTTGCCCATTATACCGTCACGAGCCCATAAGAAAAGCGCAGGCAAGGTAAAGATAGCACCTGCCGCAAGCGACTCACCCGCAGAACCGATAGTCTGAACGATATTACTTTCAAGAACTGAATTTTTGCGCATAATCACGCGGATTACGCCCATAGAAATAACTGCCGCCGGAATGGAAGCCGACACAGTCATACCAACGCGAAGACCGAGATAAGCATTCGCGGCGCCGAACACTACCGCAAGAATAATACCCATAACAATCGATGTAACGGTAAGCTCAGGGGTAATTTTACTTGCAGGAATATACGGCTTAAATTCCTTTTTAGTTTCCATTGTTTTCTCCTTTTTATAAATTTTCTATACATCTTAAATGCCTCGATATTTTATCACATATTGTCACTTTTGTCAAGAAATATGCACAAAATCTAAGAATTAATAGTGAAAAAAACAACAATGTTTGACATTTATTAATAATAGAAGAATTTATAAA
>JBGVHY010000151.1:0-10325 GCA_045122755.1 Acutalibacteraceae bacterium
AAAACGTGCTATATCTGTTGCTTTTACCTCACTTGCAAGCGCATAGGTACTCTGCAACTCTGTTAGCGCATCAACATAAGCTTTAGCCAACGGATGATTAACCTCAACCGAAACGGCTGTATTATCAAGCATATTAATCGAGATGTAAACCTCGGTTTTACCGCGGTTTACCCTATCCTTAACATACTGCTTTATTTTTTCATCAAGAAAGCCAAACTGACGCGGAACTCTTGAAGAAAACTCAAAATAACGGTGATTAACCGCCTTAATTTCAGCGGTAATTTCCATATTTTCGACAGTTTCATTACATCTGCCGTAACCGGTCATACTTTTAATCATTTTACAACCACTTTTCTACGAATTTATTACAGTAAATTATATCATAATATCATACACTTTGTCAATGAAATAACTGCATATTTTTATCGTAAAGCTTACCCCTTACAACCTGTGTTATTTCAAAGTCAGCTTCTTCCCAAGCTTTTTCAAAAATAATGCTCGGATTTATGTTCTCCTCGCTTCCCGCAGGGAGAAGAATTTTAACACAAACGCCCTCATCGGTATCATTGATTTCCATACGTTTTATCTTTGGCTTAACATCAAAGCTTTTAAGCTGTTTTCTCTTTGTAGTCTTATCGACGATTATCTCATCAGCCTCTAAAAATGCCTTTAATTTATCGCCGTTTTCAGGCGTGCAATCAATATAGGCGGTAAACTCTGCAAAGGAAAGCTCTTTCACTTTCATTTTAGGCTCGATAATATTTACAACCTCGATACTCTCAGGCATTGCTTCTCTTAAAATTTCCGTTGCTTTTTCAAGCGGAAAACTTTCATCTGTCAGTCTGAAATCACAGATATCATATTCGCTGATGTAGCCCAGCGACAACGGCAACGCAAAGGTAACGAAAATATGCGGATTGAACCCTTCGGTATACCATACAGGCAATCCTGAGCGTTTAAGAACTCTGGAAAAAAGTCTGTTCATATCAAGGTGGGAGATGTATTTTGCTCTGCCCTGTTTTTTATAAATTAACCTTACATTTCGCACAGTCGCTACCCCTTTCAAGTATAGTATTCGCACCGCATCCGGCGCATTTTTCGCGGCAATTTTCTGTTACTTCGGCTTTTAAAGCCTTTTCCATCTCTCTTACTAAAAAGCTCTTTGTAACGCCGTAATCCATATGCTCCCAAGGGAGAATTTCATCATAAGAACGCTCACGGTGGGCATAGAAAGACATATCAAGACCGTTGTCACCGAACGCTTTTTCCCATTTATCATACTGCAAATATTCGTCCCAAGCATCAAGGTTGCAATCCTCCTGCGCGAGCTGGTAAAGCACTGCTGAGAGTCGTCTGTCACCGCGTGCTAACACTGCCTCAAGCAATGAAGTTTTGCTTTCGTGCCAAGAAACCTGAATTTTGCGCGAGGTAATATGCTCAATCAAATGCTGTTGTTTCTCGCGAACAAGCTCTAGCTTGTCCTGCGGATGCCACTGGAACGGTGTATGAGGTTTCGGCACGAAGGTCGCAAGCGACACCGACACCGCTACAGGTTTACCCTTCGGTTTATTCGGCATATTGTAATAAAGGTCAACAATTTTTTGAGCCAAATCGCCGATTGCCTCGATATCCTCCATTGTTTCGGTAGGAAGTCCCATCATAAAGTAAAGCTTAACTGCGGTGTGACCGCCCTCAAAAGCTGTAAGGCAGGATTTTAAAATTACCTCTTCATCAAGGTTTTTATTGATAACGTTTCTCATTCGCTGAGAGCCTGCCTCAGGCGCAAAGGTAAGACCTGATTTACGCACTTTTGAGATTTTTTCAAGCAACTCAGGAGAAAATGCATCAATACGCATTGACGGGAGCGAGATATTAACCTTTTCTTTCTCGGTCCAATCAAGCAAGTCATTAAGAAGCTCTTCAATCTTGGTAAAATCGCTGGTTGAAAGCGAGCAGAGCGATACCTCGTCATAGCCTGTACTGTCGCAGATTGCTTTTGCCTGTTTTGAAACAAGCTCAGGCGATTTTTCACGGACAGGACGAGTCATCATTCCTGCCTGACAAAAACGGCATCCGCGGATACAACCGCGGAAAACCTCAGCGGTTGAGCGGTCAAAAACGGTGCTGATATACGGCACAACAAATTTATCAGGAAAATACATATTATCCAGATCCTGAACGATTGATTTTTTCGGTCTTACAGGTGCGCCGTCTTTCGCGATAATCTCTTTAACAGTACCATCCTCGTTATAGGTTACATCATAAAGCGACGGAATGTAAATTCCGTTGATTTTAGCGGCTGCGCTAAGAAATTCCGCCTTCGATTTGCCTGCTTTTTTGTACTCGCGGTAAAGCTTAATAAACTCAGGGTTTGACTCCTCACCCTCGCCTAAAAATGCCACATCGACAAAGTCAGCAATCGGCTCGCAGTTGCAAGTACACGGACCGCCGACGACGACTAAATTATTAAGCCCTTTTCTGTCCTTTGAGTAAAGCGGAATATCCGAAATTTTAAGCATATGGAGCATAGTTGTGTAAGACAGCTCATACTGCAAGGTAAAGCCGATAATATCGAACTCCTTTAATTCATCAAGGCTTTCAAGGCAGAACACGCCTACACCCATCTTTTTCATATTCTCTTCCATATCAGGCAGTGGCGCAAACGCACGCTCACACCACACGCCGTCCATCTCATTCATCAGCGAATAAAGAATTTTTATACCGAGATGCGACATACCAATCTCATATGTATCGGGAAAACAAAAAGCAAAGCGCACATCAACCTTCGACTTGTCCTTAACAACGCTGTTAAGCTCACCGCCGGTATAGCGCCCCGGCTTTTGCACACCTTTTAATAATATATCAAGTTCTTTTTCTGTCATACTAATTTTCCTTTATAGTTTTATATCTTTATTATTTTACTATATTCCAAAACAAAATTCAACAGTAGAATAAAAGAAAAATTCTCAGAATATGTAGCCAAACAGTTTGTATAGAAAAAAGCGTAAGGCTTAACACCTTACGCTTTTTCGGTTGTAATGGATTTTTAGATATTATTATAAAATTAATCGTCAGCTTTTGGCTTATATATTAGTTTTTGATTGTAAGTTTATCCATCTTAAATCTGCCGTCAGCGCGGACTTTAAGCTTAAAGTTACCGCTTTGCAATTTTACAGGCTGTTTAATCTGAATCTGCTTGCCGTTTGTACCGCTGATTGACATTGAGTCAATATCATAGCCGTCAAACTGAACACTGCACCAGAACTGCGCGAGTTCATCAGCATCAATATGTAAATCATAAACGAAAATGTAGTCACCCGGCTCGTTGATAGTAACAGGGTATTCTTTTTCGTTTTCCATATTCTTAAATGAATACAAATCTTTCATCCGGCTGTCATCAGTTGAAGCAAACTGAGGTTTTTTACAGCCGCCGAGAACATAATTTTCAAATGTCGGGCTCTTAAGGATGTAGTTAAGAAGATTGATACAGCATCTCTGCAAATCAGCGCGGCAGATATAGCCTTCCTCTAAGCCTTCTTCGATATTGTCAGGCTGACTTTCAGCGGATTTACAAACCATAAATACATCGTTCTGAGCGCGTACCATCTGTTTTGTATTGGTGTTGAAAGGCTCGCCGCCTTTGCAGTTCATTTTTGCCCACCAGTCAGTCATAACAAAGCCTTCATATCCCCATTCATCACGAAGGATAGTTGTAGTAAGGTCATAGTTACCTGCACACCAGAAGCCGTTAAGCGGATTGTAAGAAGTCATAAGTGCGGTTGCGCCGCCTTCTTTTACTGCAATCTCAAAGCCTTTCAAGTAAATCTCACGAAGCGCACGCTGAGACATAACGCTATCAGCCGAAGAACGTCCGATTTCCTGATTGTTACCTGCCAAATGCTTGATAGTAGCAGTAGGACCTGAAACGGCAATACCGCGGCAGATAGCCGCTGCCATTTTACCTGAAACTAATGGGTCTTCCGAGAAATACTCAAAGTTTCTGCCATTAAGCGGATTTCTGTGAATATTCATACCTGGGCCTAAGAGCGCATCAACTTTATTAGCGCGAAGCTCAAGACCTTCATAAATATGAAGTTCTTCAACCAAATCATCATTAAATGAGCAAGCAAGAGCTGTACCAATAGGCATAGCGGTTGCTTTATTGCCTGAATCAAGGCGGATGCCCGAAGGGCCGTCAGTAACGCAAGCAACAGGGATACCGAAATCAAGGAGTGCATCGGAAACGCCACCGAACGCACCGCCTGTACCGGCGGTAACCTTATGAGAGTTCATACCCTCACCTTTTACCATACATCTCATATCTAAATCAGAAAGCTGGGCAACAAACTGCTCCATAGTGCATTTGCCGTCAGCAACGTCAACTAATTTTAATCCCTTATCGCCTGTGTATGGAATTTCCTCAGGGCGGTTTTCAATTATTCTCTTGTCAAGGTCGATTTCAGAGGTTGGAACTTTTTCTTCTTCGGTAACAAAGCCTTCGCCGTTGAAGCTAGGTTTAATTCTCTTAAACTCTTTTACAGGAGCGACTGCCTCTGTAAGGGTTTCAACAACTATCTGTTCCTCAAGACCGTATTTTTCTACGAGTGTGAGGTCTTTTACCGAATTGCCAAGGTAAATTTCATAAACGCCTGCCTCTAAAACATAGCAGTTTTTATTGCCTGTAACACCGCTGTCATCAAAGCTTGCCATAGCATCAACTGCAAATGAAATAGTTACAGTTTCGCTCTCGCTTGGCTTAAGCTCTTTAGTCTTTTTATAAGCACAAAGCTGATATTTCGGCTTGCCCAAAGCACCCTGAGGTGCTGAGAAATAGCACTGAACAGCCTCTTTACCACTTGTCTTACCTGTATTAGTAACAGTTGCGGTGATAGTGTAAACATCATCTTTAATTTCTGCTGCATCGAATTTAATATCAAACGTTGTATATGAAAGACCGAAGCCAAAAGGATACAGCACTTTTTCAGGGCAGAAGGTTTCAAAATATCTGTAACCTACATAGATATCCTCTGTATAGAAATTTTCATTCGGGTCACCGAAATTAGCGGTTGACGGATAATCCGCAATGCTTTTAGCGATAGTATCGGTAAGCTTACCCGAAGGTGTTACTTTGCCTGTAACAAGGTCGCAAACTGCGTTTCCGCCTTCCATACCGCCATGCCATACATACATAACGCTTTCAACGCCGTATTCCTCGACAAACGACATATCAATAACGTTACCTACATTTAAAATCACGCATACCTTATCAAAATTTGAGCAAACAGCCTTTAACATCTGTTTTTCCTCATTGTTAAGCTGATAAGAACCTGCCTCATCGTGGTTATCCTTATCCTCACCCGCAGTTCTGCCGATAACAACAAGCGCTTTATCGGATTTTGAAGCAGCATCCTTTGCCAAATCTTCAGAAACAGGCATTTCTTTCTGACACCAAGGCTCAGAAGCCCAACCCTCGCCTACATCAAACGGATTTTCCTTTAACCATTCTCTATATGTATCGACAAGGTCGGTATTTACCTCGATTTCATCGCTTTTTAAAAGCGGCTCAATAATATTTGTTACATACAAAACGTTTACAAGACCGCCTGAGCCTGTGCCTGATTTGTTGTAATCAAACTGAGTTCTGCCGAAAACAGAGATTTTCTCGCCTTTTTTAAAAGGAAGAACCTGAGCTTCATTTTTAAGAAGAACTGCACCCTCGGCAGCTACCTTGCGGCAGACCGACGGAAACTCCTTGATAGGCTCTTCTTTAAGCTCGAACAAATTATAACCTTTTACTGTTTTTGTTGTATCAATTTTCATTATTTAATACCCCCGAAAAGCGTATTTTTTAAACTTCGTTTTTTAACTTCGTTTATTATATTAAAACCTTAACTTAAAGTCAATAGAAAATGTTATTTTTTGAAGTTTTTTTGATAATATTTTCTATTTCGTCAGGCAGTTCTGATATAAACTCTTGTTTTTCTTTTGTAATTGGGTTTTTAAGCGTTATTTTATAAGAATGAAGTGCAGGACGGTCAAAGCCTACAACCTCTTCGCCGTATAAAAAATCACCGTAAAGCGGAAAGCCTACATGACACATATGCACTCTTATCTGGTGGGTGCGTCCTGTTTCAAGGCACAGTTTTATAAGCGTTTTATCGCCGTAATTTTCGACTATCTTGTAATGCGTTACCGCTTTTACACCTCGGTTGTCAACCGTTCGCTTGATGATGCTGTTATCCTCTCGATAAATCGGCGCATCGATTGTACCTTCCTCAGTTAAGCTTCCACAGACTACTGCCAAATACTCGCGTTTAAAATCGCCTGTATGGAGTGCGCTTTTAAGCAGTTCATGAAAATACGGATTTTTTGCGATTATCATAAGTCCTGAAGTGCCTTTATCAAGGCGGTTTACAGGGCGGAAAACAAAGTTAAGCCCCTGCTTTTTGTAATAATTCATAACCGCGCCGGCAATCGTTTTTTTATAATTATTAAGCGACGGATGAGTCGGAATACCGCCTTGTTTATTGATTACAAGCATATTTTCATCTTCATAGACGATATCCAACGATATGTCGCAAAACGGAATATTTTCGCTTTTTTCGTCAGCGGTTTCAACCGTTACCTCAACCAAATCGTTTTCATTCACCTTTTCAGTTACAAAGGTCAATCTGCCGTTAACGGTTATGCCGTTTTCAATGCGCTTGGATTTTCTTATAAGCGAAGCTGACAAATGCATATCAAATTTTAGAAAATCAAGCAGCTTTTTACCCGAAAACTCATCAGAAACGCGACTTTTTAAAACGCACTTCATTTGCCTAATTTCCTTATTAAATTCGGCAGTTCATCTTCAAATCTGACACCGAAACGCACATCGCTTTTATCTTCTTTAGTGCGTTTTATCGCATTTGCGGTGATTTCTGCCGCTATCTGTGCTGACTCTTTGAGTGATTTATCATTCATAATTGCTGATAGAAGCACCGAGCCGAAAACATCGCCTGTTCCATGATAAAAACCGTGAATTTGCTCTGTAAAGCAATACTCAAGACTGTCGGTTTCGTTATCAAAACACGCGCAACCTAGCATATTATCATCAAAATGAACGCCTGTAAGCACTATTTTTTTATCGGTAACCTGCTTCAATCCATCAATCAAAGCTTCGATATAATCCTTTGAATAAGGGCCTTTTTTATAAGGCGTTTCAGTAAGCAGACAAGCTTCGGTAATGTTCGGAATCAAGATATCTGCTTTTTTGCAAAGTGCCAACATCTCTTTAGGAAATGAGATGTCAAAAGTTTTATAAAGCTCGCCGGCATCAGCCATAACAGGGTCAACCAAAATCAACGTATCATCAGATTTTAACAAATCAATCGTTTTAAGTACAATTTCAATCTGTTCGGTTGAGCCTAAGTAACCTGTATAAATACTGTCAAAATGAAGTCCGAGGCTTGCCCAATGCTTTGCAATAGGAAGAATTTCATCAGTTAAATCGCGGTATGTAAAATCGTCAAACCCGCCTGTATGAGTTGAAAGTAACGCAGTAGGTATTACCGAGCATTCAACCCCTGCCGCTGACAAAATCGGCAGTGCTACTGTAAGCGAGCATTTGCCGACACCCGAAATATCATGAATCGCAGCTGCTCTTTTTTGTTTTGCCATAGTTTTACCTCTATTCAAGCGTAATTGTAAAAGGGCCTTCATTTACAAGGCTTACCTTCATACTCTCACCGAAGATGCCTTTTTCAACCTTTGGAATATATGTTTTGCACTGCTCGCAGAAATAATCATAAAGGTCGCTCGCCTCATCAGGCGCCATCGCCTCGAAGAACGATGGACGGTTGCCATGCGAACAATCAGCGCACAAAGTAAACTGGGATATAACCAAAAGCGAGCCGCCTACATCGGTAAGCGATTTGTTTATGCGCTCGTTTTCGTCCTCAAAAATTCTTAAATTACAAACTTTTTTAGCGAGTCTGTCAGCATCGGCTTTGCTGTCACCTTTTTCCGCGCCGAAAAGCACTAAAAATCCTGTATCAATCGCGCCGACTGTTTCGCCATTTACTTCGACGCTTGCACTTGAAACTCTTTGTAAAACTATTTTCATAAATCTACCTCTAACTAAAATCATTACCCTTAATTATATCATTAAGAATAGTGATTTACAAGATATTATTTGACTATTTCAAGTGCTTTTTTCAATTGTGTGTCCTCGTTATCGGTTAAGAACAGATAGTTTTTGTTCTGTTCATCGGTAAACGTAACTTCAATGTCAGGTGCGATACCCTTTTTATGATAAGTTTCGCCGTCTTTATCAACAATCGTTGCAGTTGTGAATTTCACTGCGGTGCCGTCGCCGATTTCATAAGTTGTCTGCGCAATGCCCTTGCCGAACGATTTTTCGCCTACGATTTTACCCTCACACAAATCTCGGATATTCAGCGCGAAAATCTCAGCCGCAGAGGCGGTATTGCTATTTATAATCACCGCCATAGGCAAATCAAGCTCGCTTTTATCTGAGCGATAGGTTTCTTTTATACTGCCGTCAGCGTATTTCATTCTTACTAAATCCCCCTCAGGGCAGATTTTATCAAGAATTTCTGCGCAAGCATCAACATAACCGCCGGGGTTATTACGCAAATCGAATACAAGTGATTTTGCGCCCTGTTTTTCGGCAAACTCTATAGCCTCATCAAACTGAGAAACGGTTGAGCTTTCAAACTCGGTTATCTTTATAACGCAGGTGTCATCAACCATTCGCCACATAACGCTGTCGAGAATAAATTCTTCCAAACCGACCGAAAATTCAAGAGTTTTTCCGTTTCGTCGTACAGTAAGCTTTGCGGTATCTTCTGATTTTATCAGTTCGGCGGTTTCGTTAGTAGTCTTGCCTTTTAAAGAGTTGCCGTTTATTTTCAAAAGCTTATCGCCGACCTTTATCCCCTGCTCGTTCGCAGGTGACAAGCGGTTTACATAGACAATGCTCGGGTATTTTTCGTCACCTTTAATCGCGATGGTGATGCCAATGCTTTTATTAGAAATTCCCTCGCGTTCATCTTGCTTTTCACCGTATGTCTCATCATTAAAATACGCTGAATAATCATCGTCAATCAAATCAATATACGACTGCGCAAGAGCGTCGCCGACCTCGTCGTTATTGCTTTTGAAATATACCGCGTTTTTATTCACCTTAGTATCTATCGTTGTGATTTTGCGCATTAATTCTATCTGCTCAAATACTCTTGTAAAATCACCGCCCAGCAACATAAAAGCCGCAACCAAAGTCACGATAACGGTTAAAAAACAGGTTACTGCGTATTTAAAGATACTTTTCGTATTCAAAACAATTCTCCTTAAACAAAAGAGGTATCAGTTTTTGCTGATACCCCTAAATTTTTATTAATAACTGCTATAAAAGTTAAGCGGATTTACACGTTCACCGTTTGCACGGATTTCAAAGTGAAGGTGCGCACCGGTTGAACGACCTGTCGAACCGACATAACCGATAACCTGACCCTTTGAAACCGAAGAGCCGTTTCCTACAGCGATTGAAGCACAGTGAGCATAAAGCGAAACAATACTTGTTCCGTTATATGAGCCATGGTCAATCATAATACAGTTACCGTAGCTTCCGTTGTAAGAAGCTAGGATAACGCGACCGTCAGCAATAGCATAAATCGGTTTGCCGTAAGCTCCTGACCCTGTAATATCAATACCACCGTGAAGCTTTGAGTAACCCAAAGTCGGATGGATACGGTAGCCAAAACCTGACGAGATGTAGTAAGAACCTCCGTAAGGCCAAGCAAAGCCGTAAGAGCCTCCATCGATTGTTACGCTTGGCATATTACTGTTTTGTGCAGCTTCTCTTGCAATGCGGTCAAACTCAGCCTGTAATTTATCCTTCTCAGCCTCAATCTCGGCAGACTCAGCCTCAAGTTCTTTTTCGGTATCTTTAATCTCAGAATAAGCGCTCTGAGCCTCAGCGTACTTAGAATCAAGGTTTTTCTGTTCAGTTACAAGCTGCTGTTTAACTGAATCAGCCTCGGCCTTTTTAGCCTCGACTGCCTTTTTCTCTTTATTGATTGTTTTGATTTCATCTTCCAGCTCAGTCATAAGCTGTTTTGTATCAGTGGTGATACATTTCATAACGTCAGCTTTCTGTAAGAAATCGCCGTAATCATCAGCTGAAAGCAAAACAAGAAGGTCAGTAGATGCACCGGCTACACAGATAGCGCGAAGTCTTTTCTTAAGTAACTCCTTAGCATCTTTTATTTCGCTTTCTTTTTTATTAATCTCAGACTTTTTCTCATTGATTTCGCTCTCAAGCG
>JBGVHY010000152.1:0-6554 GCA_045122755.1 Acutalibacteraceae bacterium
ATCGAGCAGATAGCAATTGTATTACCAACACTATCACGCATTGTTTCAAACTCGATTTCTTTCCAGCCCGCGATATATTTTTCAACAAGAATCTGAGAAATCGGCGAAGAATCAAGACCTGTTTTCGCAACAATTTTCATCTCATCTTTATTATAAGCGACACCACCGCCGCCACCGCCTAAAGTAAAAGCAGGACGGATAATTACAGGATACCCTATCTCACCAGCAATTTTTATTGCGGTATCTACATCATTAGCGATATCCGACGGGATTGTCGGCTCACCGATGGCGTCCATAGTCTGTTTGAAAAGCAATCTGTCCTCAGCTTTGTCAATCGCCTCGGCATTTGTACCGATTAAGCGGACATTTTGCTTTTCCAAAAAGCCTTCCTTATCGAGCTCCATTGCAATTGTAAGACCTGTCTGTCCACCGAGTCCTGCAAGCAATGAATCAGGCTTTTCTTTTTCAATAATTCTCTTAATTGTTTCAGCGGTAAGCGGCTCGAGATAAATTTCATCTGCGTGCGCTTTATCGGTCATAATTGTAGCCGGATTTGAGTTTACCAGCACTACGTTTACACCTGCTTGCTTTAATACCTTACAAGCCTGAGCTCCTGCATAGTCAAATTCGGCAGCCTGACCGATTACAATAGGACCTGAACCGATAACCATTACCTTTTTAATCGACTTATCCAGTGGCATTATCGGTCACCTCCCATTAAATCTATAAATCTATCAAACAAAAACGCGCTGTCATGCGGTCCGCCGCATGCTTCGGGGTGAAACTGCACCGAAAATGCTTTATAATCAGGGTAATCCACACCTTCAACGGTTTTATCGTTTGCATTAATAAAGCTTATTTTACCATTTTTGAGATTATCTTCGACAACTGCGTAGCCATGGTTCTGGCTGGTGATAAATGTTCGCGAGCCGAACACTTCCTTTACAGGCTGATTCGCACCGCGATGACCATATTTCAGTTTTACTGTTTTAGCACCGTTTGCCAATGCTAAAAGCTGATGACCAAGGCAGATACCGAAAAGCGGCACTTTGCCGAAGAGTTTTTTAATTGTTTCAATCTGGAAGGCGTTTTCTGCAGGGTCGCCGGGACCGTTTGAAAGCATAATGCCGTCCGGATTTCCTTCTAAAATCTGTTCAGCAGTATAACTGCTTGGAACAACACGCACTGTACAACCGCGGTTTTTAAGCTCGCGGATAATATTTTTCTTTGCGCCGTAATCAATAAGTGTAACTCTGTACTTTTCATTTTCTGCCGATACGGTATATTCTTCATCTGTTGAAACACTTTTTACCGCATCTATAATCTTGTAATCAATAACATCTGTCAAATCCTTAGGGATTTCATTACAGATAGTGGCATTCATAACGCCGTATTCACGAATTGTTTTTGTGATTTCTCTTGTATCAACGCCGTAAATACCCGGAATACCGTGCTCTTTCAGGAACTGGTCAACCGTCTGTTCACATCTGAAATTAGACGGATTTTCACACCACTCTCTGACAACATAACCTTTTACCGAAGGCTTACCCTCAAAGTCATCCTTGCAGACACCGTAGTTACCTATCATCGGGAAGGTCTGCAAAACAATCTGACCGTAGTAGCTTTCATCGGTAAGAGTTTCAACATAACCACAAACGCCTGTAGTAAAGCATAACTCGCCTACTGCACCAGCGTCTGCGCCGAATCCGTAGCCTTCAAAGACACGTCCATTTTGTAAAACTAAATATGCTTTTCTCATTGTCTAATCTCCTTTCCACGCTTAAAGTCTGCCTACTGAAAATCTCAAAACGCGGAGAAAAATGATTTTCAGTATTAAACGAAGTCACCCACTAATCCTTGTAGCCAAGAGTAGCCGCCATAACGGCTTTGATTGTGTGCATACGGTTTTCAGCCTCGTCAAAAACTATTGACTGCGCTGACTCGAAAACCTCATCGGTGACTTCCATACTATCTCTGCCGAAGCGCTCTCCCATCTCCTTTCCTACTTGAGTTTTATGGTCATGATATGCAGGTAAGCAATGCATAAATACTGCTTTTTCACCTGCATTATCCATTAAAGCTTTGTTAACCTGATAAGGAGAAAGTTCATTAATTCGCTCCTCCCATACCTCCACAGGCTCACCCATTGAAACCCATACGTCTGTATATATTACGTCAGCACCTTTTGTAGCTTTCATTGGGTCGGTTTCAAATTTTAATACCGAACCTGTCTCGGCTGCGATTTTCTCACATTCTTCAATTAATGCTTTATCGGGGAAATATTTTTCAGGTGCGCAAGCGGTAAAATTAAGACCCATCTTAGCACAGCCTACCATGAGCGAGTTACCCATATTGTATCTCGCATCACCCATATAAACAAAATTTATACCTTTAAGATAACCGAAATGCTCTTTTATAGTTAAGAAATCAGCTAAAATCTGAGTCGGATGAAATTCATTTGTAAGACCGTTCCACACAGGCACACCTGCGTACTTAGCCAAATTCTCAACAATCTCCTGACCGTAACCACGGTATTCGATACCGTCAAACATTCTGCCGAGCACCCTTGCAGTATCAGCGATTGACTCTTTTTTGCCAATCTGCGAAGCGGACGGATCGAGATAAGTAGCATTCATACCAAGGTCATGAGCCGCTACTTCAAAAGAGCAACGGGTTCTTGTAGAAGTTTTTTCAAAAATAAGCGCAATATTCTTGCCTTTTAATTGATCGTGCGGGGTACCGCTCTTCTTTTTAGCCTTTAAATCTGCCGCTAAATCAACAAGATATGCGATTTCCTCAGAAGTGAAATCAAGCAGTTTTAAAAAATTTCTGTTTGTAAGATTCATTATATTTTCTCCTTATTTTAGAGCATTTTTGATTACTTCTATAGCTTTTTGAAGTTGTTCAAACGGAATATTAAGCGCAGGAAGCAGACGAATTTTAGTCTTCGCTTTTAATACACTGACACCGTTTTCAAGGCATTTTGCCAAAACTTCATTAGCATCTTTTTCAGTTTCAATACCTATCATAAGTCCAAGACCGCTGACCGATTTTACTCCTTCGGCGCCGCTTAACTCATTAAATATATATTCCGATTTTTCCTTAACCTCAGCGAGTAATTTTTCATCAATTCTTGAGATAACATTTACTGCTGCTGCACAGCTGATTGGATTTCCGCCGAAAGTCGAGCCATGCGAGCCGGGCTGGAACACATCTTCGCACTTCTCGAACATCATAGTTGCGCCAATCGGCAGACCGCCGGCAAGACCTTTTGCAGTTGATACGATATCAGGCTTAATTCCGTAATTCATATAGCCGTAAAGTTCGCCTGTTCTGCCGTTGCCAGTCTGCACCTCGTCAACTATCATCAAAATGTCGTTTTTCTCTGCAATCTCAGCGATTTTATCAACAAATTCTTTTGTAAGAGGCAAAACACCGCCCTCACCTTGAACTGTTTCAAACATAATCGCAATAACGTTGTTGTCATTAACAACGCGCTCCAAATCAGCGCAGTCATTAGCTTTTGCGTGAACAAATCCACCTGTTAACGGTAAGAAGCTTTCATGAAAAACGTCCTGACCTGTTGCGGCAAGAGTTGTAATAGTTCTGCCGTGGAATGACTGCTCAAGTGTTACGATAACGCCGTCTTTAATACCCTTATTTTCAGCATATTTTCTAGCCGCTTTAATAGCACATTCATTAGCCTCAGCGCCCGAATTGCTGAAAAATACTTTTTTAGCGCCTGTTTTCTCACAAAGTAATTTGGCGAGTGTAACGCAGGGCTTTGAATAATAGAGGTTAGAGGTATGCTGGAAAGTATCAAGCTGTTTTACAATCGCCTCTTTCCAACTTTCATCGCAAAAACCGAAAGTGTTAACCGCGATACCTGTACCCAAATCTATGTATTCCTTGCCGTTTTCATCATAAAAAACACTGCCGCATCCGCTGACAATATTAAGGTCAAAACGTGTATATGTATTTGCTATATATTTTTTGTCATCTGCCTTCAGATTCATTGTTGCTCTCCTCATATTTTTTCCTTAACAACCATTGTACCTGCACCCTCATCGGTAAGCATTTCAAGTAGGATTGCGTGCGAAACACGTCCGTCCATAATAGTTACCTTGTTAACACCGTGATTGAGTGCCTCAACGCAACATTCAACTTTCGGAATCATACCACCTGAGATAACCTCTTTATCAAAAAGCTGCATAGCTTCTTTAATATCAATAAGCGGAATAAGAGAATTCGGGTCGTCTTTATCATGAAGAATACCTGCAATGTCAGTCATAAGAATGAAACGTTCCGCCTGCAACTGCCCTGCGATATAAGCTGCAGCAGTATCGGCATTGATATTGTAAACATTACCGTCATTATCGCAACCGAGCGTTGAAACAACAGGGGTATAGCCTTTCTCGAGCAAATCAACAATCGGCTCGACATTAACTTCTGTGATTTTGCCGACGTAGCCCAAGCGCTCATCTTTAATCTCAGCTTTAATCATCTGACCGTCAATACCGCAGATACCCATAGCCTTGCCGCCTTTGGTTTCAAGTAGGTTTACAAGGCTTTTATTTATTTTGCCTGCAAGCACCATCTGAACGATTTCGGTCGATTCCTTATCTGTAACACGAAGTCCATTAACAAACTTAGCTTCCTTGCCGACTCTTTTCATCATATCGGTAATTTCAGGACCGCCGCCGTGAACAAGAACAGCCTTAACACCTATGAGTGACAACAACACGATATCTTCCATAACCTGCTGTTTAAGTTCCTCATTTATCATAGCGTTTCCGCCGTATTTTATAACAACAACCTTGTTGTTGTGTTTTTTGATGTAAGGCAAAGCCTCAACAAGTACTTCCGCCCTTAACGCATTAGGTAAATTCATAGTGTTTATCCTCCGCTTTAAAATAACTTTATACTGTAATCGTTATTTTCGTGATGTTTTTCATATGCCATTTCGCTTAAACTATCATCATCGAAAACTTTAAAAAGTTCCTCAAAATCTTTTGCTAAATTATATTTATTTAAATCGAATTTATTAATCCACTTCATTCTACCCTCATCAGAAGAATGAAGATTTCCACTAAATTCATTAGTTTTATATAACAAAACAATATATCGGCTAAAATCTTTATTTTCAAATTGCTTTATTCCACATAGTTTAGGATTTTTGATATAAAGTCCTGTTTCTTCGTAAATCTCACGAACAACAGCATCGTTAAATGATTCGCCTTTTTCAACATGTCCACCGGGAAAAGCACACCCCAACCAATCAGCATCATTTCTATCCTGACTAAAATCATATTGCCATCATAAATCATACACATAGTTGTAAATTCAGCAAGTATTTTTCTATTCAGTATACATTTACTCCTAAAAGCTTCAATGAATACCAGCCTCCCTTGCCTAAAGGGAGGGGGACCGCTTTAGCGGTGGAGGGATTCTTTCACAAGCAAATCTATATATTCACATACACCATTAAAGCTTTTGTTTATCACACTATTAGGTATATGAATTACAGTTAAATCCCTCTTTTTAATTTTTCCTGTACGAATCTTATCTTTTGCAAGCCCGCTTACTTCATAATGCTGTGAGCCGTCAAGCTCAATAATCAATCTTGCATCGTGGCAATAAAAATCAACTATATAATCATCTATTACCTTCTGACGAAGAAATCGTACAGGATAATCTTTCAAAAAATCATACCAAAGATGTTTTTTCTTCTTTAGTCATATTTTTTCTTAATGTACGAGCCAAAAAAGTTAAATCAGAATTATGTTTTCTTTTCATTAATATCCCTCCGTCATTGCTTCGCAATGCCACCTCCCTTTAGGCAAGGGAGGCTTTTTAGGATTTTAGCCTGATTTAAGTTCTGTAATCGCCGTTGATTTTTACGTAATCGTAGGTTAAATCACAGCCCCACGCGGTTGCGTTTTCTTCACCGTCGTTGAGGTTAACTAAAATTTCAATTTCTTTTTCAAGTAAGATTTCTTTAGCCATTTCTTCGGAAAACTCTACTCCTGCACCGTTTTCACAAACTGAGATTACGCCTTTATTAGATTTAAACGAAACGTCAATTTTCTCTACATCTACATCAGCGCCTGAGTAACCAATTGCGCAAAGCACACGTCCCCAGTTGGCATCGGCGCCGAACATTGCTGCTTTAAGCAGCGACGAGCAGATAACCGATTTTGCAACTGTTTTAGCAGTTATCTCATTTTTAGCGCCCGAAACCTTGCATTCAAGAAGCTTTGTAGCGCCTTCGCCGTCGCCTGCAATCATTCTGCAAAGTGCAACTGTAACGGAATTAAGCGCTTTCATAAATTCATCAAAATCAGCGCCTTCATTATCAATCATATCGTTGCCTGCAAAACCGTTTGCAAGAACAGATACCATATCGTTAGTAGAAGTATCGCCGTCAATTGATACCATATTAAAGGTTGATGCGATATCGGTTGAAAGTGCTCTCTGCAACATTTTCGGTGAAATTGCGCAGTCGGTTGTGATGAACACAAGCATTGTAGCCATATTAGGGTGAATCATACCGC
>JBGVHY010000153.1:0-6316 GCA_045122755.1 Acutalibacteraceae bacterium
GACGGACAGATTGCTGAAAAGTATTCAAAAACAGACGGCAGAAAATATGTTTATTCCAGTATAAATCCTATAGATCTTCTTAACAATGCTAACAAATTTACTTATATCGCACTTGTCGTTATAAATGTGCTGATTATTGTAATCGCGCTTGTTATCGTGTTAGTTGTCCGCAGAAGAAAACGCAAAAAGCAAACGCTTGACAAAGCATAATTAATATGCTATAATCGTTTCCGTTGTGGGGGAGTAGCAAGCGCACAGCGTAGCAAGTCAACATACTGACCGTCAAGGTCTGGCTTGTTTTAAATTGCGAGACTCACGTATGTGAATTACCATACGTGTGTCATTATATCCTGATATATTGCCAAGTATGGTTCGCCGTACTTGGCTTTTTGTTTAGTATGGTACAAACTAAGACTTACATACTATATATAAGCGGAGGGAATAAAAATGAATCTTGGAATTACTTTTTTCTTAAACAGTATTCTGCTCGGTGTCGGACTTGCGATGGACGCTTTTTCGGTATCTCTTGCGAACGGACTTAACGAGCCTTGTATGAAAAAGCGAAAAATGTGCGGTGTTGCCGGTGTTTTTGCATTTTTTCAGGCGCTTATGCCGATGATAGGTTGGATTTGCGTTCACACAATCGTTCAGTATTTTAAATCATTTGAAGCTCTTATTCCGTGGATTGCGTTGTTACTGCTTGGATATATCGGCGGAAAAATGCTTTTTGAGGGAATCCGGAATAAAGACGAAGAAGAAACCTGCGCAGGGGTAAGCCTTGCGGCGCTGATGGTACAGGGTGTTGCAACCTCGATTGATGCGCTTTCGGTAGGCTTTACAATCGCGGATTATGACTTTGTATCGGCACTTTTGTCGGCACTTATTATCGCCGCTGTTACATTTATAATATGTATGGCAGGACTGCTAATCGGCAGAAAAGCAGGAACTCGTCTTAGCGGCAAAGCCGGAATTTTAGGCGGCGCAATTTTAATTTTCATCGGACTTGAAATTTTTATAACAAGCTGGTTTTAAACAAAATCTCCTCGGAATATTCCGAGGATTTCTTCATTATAATGAGGTTTTAAGCCTAATTCACGTAAAGTTCACGCTGTTTTTTATACAATTTGAGCAAAGTCTTGTTTTTTATATTTCAGAATTTTTATATTTTAGTCAAACTATTAACTTTCCTATGTATTCCTCCTTGACAACAACAAAAAATAAAGGTATAATTCTAATTAAAATAATATGAAAGAAGTGATTGTATGGACAACTATCTGGTTATTTTCACGTTCATCGGATCTGTAATCGCGTTGCTTTTTGCATTGCTTACAGCCAAAAAGGTTCTTAAGGCTTCCGAAGGAACCGACAAAATGAAAAAGATTTCAGAAAACATCCGCAAAGGTGCAAACGCTTATCTTAAACGTCAGTACGTTATCGTAGGCGCATTTTTTGCAGTTATGTTTGTAATTCTTTGCGTTATGGCATTTTTCGGATTACTTACACCATATGTGCCGTTCGCATTCGTTACAGGCGGCTTCTTCTCAGGACTTTCAGGCTTTGTAGGTATGAAGATTGCGACTCTCTCGAATGCTCGTACTGCTAATGCTTGCCGTGAGGGACTTAACCGCGGTCTTCGTATTGCGTTTTCAGCCGGCTCTGTAATGGGCTTTACTGTTGTAGGTCTTGGTATGCTTGATATTTCAATCTGGTTCTTCATTTTGAAATACATTTTTAACTGCACACCTGTAGAGATTACAAGTGCTATGATTACATTCGGTATGGGTGCTTCTTCAATGGCACTTTTCGCTCGTGTAGGCGGCGGTGTATTCACAAAAGCGGCTGACGTTGGTGCTGACCTTGTTGGTAAGGTTGAAGCAGGTATCCCTGAGGATGATCCGCGTAACCCTGCGGTTATCGCAGATAACGTTGGTGACAACGTTGGTGACGTTGCAGGTATGGGCGCTGACCTTTACGAGTCATATGTAGGCTCTGTTCTTTCAGCAGCTGCTCTCGGTGTTGCGGCTTTCAGTGACAATATGGATATGAAAGCGCTTGCTTTACCGCTCCTTATTGCAACAGTCGGTGTTATTTGCTCAATCATAGGTACATTCTTTGTACGCACAAAAGAAGGCGCTACACAGAAACAGTTGTTAAGAGCATTAAGTAAGGGTACTAATTTCTCTGCAATTCTTATTGCTGTTCTTGCATTCCCACTTGTTTACTTTGTTCTCGGCGCTGAGCATTGGACAATTTACTTTGCAATTTTAGCGGGTCTTATTGCAGGTGTATTAATCGGTCAGTCAACCGAATACTTCACATCTGACACATACAAACCAACCCGTAAGCTTTCTGATTCTTCTGAAACAGGCTCGGCTACAATTATTATCAGCGGTTTGTCATTAGGTATGCTTTCAACCGCTTTGCCTATAGTTATTGTTGCTATCTGCGTTTTAGTTGCTTACTTTGTTTCAGGCGGTTCTGCTGATGCTTCAATGGGTCTTTACGGTATCGCACTCGCAGCAGTAGGTATGCTTTCAACTCTCGGTATCACACTTGCAACTGATGCTTACGGCCCTGTTGCTGATAACGCAGGCGGTATTGCTGAAATGGCAGGACTTGAAAAAGAAGTACGTCAGCGTACAGATGCGCTTGATTCACTCGGTAACACCACCGCTGCTACAGGTAAAGGTTTTGCTATCGGCTCAGCGGCGCTTACAGCGCTCGCGCTTATGGCTTCCTACATTGACAAGGTTGAAGCTGAAGGCTTTACAGATATTATGGATAAGATTTCACTTATGAATCCAACCGTTCTTATCGGTTTATTTATTGGTGCTTGTCTGCCGTTCGTTTTCGCAGCTCTTACAATGGAATCTGTTGGTCGTGCGGCTCAGAGCGTTGTTAAAGAAGTTCGCCGTCAGTTTAAAGAAATTACAGGTCTTATGGAAGGCAAAGCCGAGGCTGATTATGCAAAATGCGTTGACCTTTGTACAAAATCCAGCCTTCGTGAAATGGTACTTCCTACAATCGTAGCGGTTGTTGTACCTGTTATCGTAGGTGTAGTTTTAGGTAGCACAGGTGTTGTTGGTATGCTCGCAGGCGCTACTGCATCAGGCTTCCTTATGGCAGTATTTATGTCGAACTCAGGCGGCGCTTGGGATAACGCCAAGAAGTATATTGAAAGTGGCACACATGGCGGTAAAGGCTCAGAGTGTCACAAAGCCGCAGTTGTCGGCGATACAGTCGGCGATCCATTCAAGGATACTTCAGGCCCTGCTATTAATATTTTGATTAAACTTTTATCTATGGTTTCAATCGTGTTTGCAGCGCTTGTTGTTAACTGCAACTGGTTTTAATTAAAGCTTATTTAAAAGGCTTAGTAATCATTTGATTACTAAGCCTTTTTTAGTTCTGTATATTAAATTTTGCGTCTGTGTTCAGTTTGTAAATTATCAAGTCCTTGGTATCAAGGTTTTCTTTGTTCATATCAACACCCGTTATCGCGCGGGTTTCGTAAGTTGTATAATAATAAACGCCTTTGTCAGCATTGCAACAGGAGGAATATAGCGTTATTTCGTATTTTTCGCCTATTTTTGCGCAGCCGCGCTGTTGCTCTACGGCGCTTAAAATATGAAAAAACTGATTGATGCTCGCGCGGTCGCCTCTGGTGCAAACAGAATTATACTTTGTAAAAACCGCGCGGACAAACCGCGAGGAAGATGACAAATCGCCGGGCAATCCGAGTCCTCCCAATCCACGGCTGTAGATTTTAATCGGTATTTTGCCGCAAAATCGGTTTTCAGGCTCGCTAGCCGTTACATTAAGGAAATTATTTAGGTAAAATAACTGCAACGGAAACGGCGGATTGTTGGTGAGCACCCCGACGGGGTTGTCGTAAATTTTTAAACCTTCTTTTGTCGGCTCGACGGTAATGGATTTATCTTTGTCGGCGATAATCCAATGAAGAGGTGTCAGAGGGTATTCCTCGCTGAATGGGATTTCGGCTACATTGATATCCCCGAGCAGTTTTTCAGCCGATTGGACGTCCTCGCATTTTGAAAGGACATAGGGGATAAGCTCAAACGGCGCGATATTTTCCTTATCACACCGAATTGCAGTGTAGCAGGCGTTGTCGGGGAAATTGAGTCCTGCCATGCATAAGCCTTTTTCATTCACAGCATCGTAATAAAGGGGATAATTCTCCGCAACAGTAGCTATTCCGATAAGTGCAAAATGCTTGTATGAATTTTTGACTTTTCTAAATTTAAATCGGTAATTCCTCGGTGTAATTACAACCGTTTCATTGTAATTGTACTCTAAATCGAGATTTCGCCCGAAATAAAAATCTTTGGTTTTAAAAGTTACCGCTGTGCACATTTTCTTACCCTCGTTAAATAAATTCTACATTTATTTTGCCTTGTGAGGAAAAGAAAATACAACAGATTATCAATCCGCGAGCCGCAGTAGGCATACACAATCATTTTTAGATTTAATAAAATTTTTAGTCGATATGGCTTGCATTTCCTGGCTGGTAAGTGAAATGAATATTTTTGGTATCGCTTTGCGATGGATCGTGACGGCAGTTTGCCCTCAAACCTCCGTTTTTCTTTGTCAAAATCATTCGTAGTAAGGCGAATATAACTGAGGCGCACTTCCTTACGGAGTGCGCCTCGAGGTTGACCCTTTTTGTTATGCTTTTGTTGAATAGTTCGGGCTTTCTTTTGTAATTGTGATGTCATGCGGATGTGACTCACGAAGAGCAGCAGCTGTGATTTTAACAAATTTAGAATTTCTCTGTAAATCAGGAATTGTTTTACAACCGCAGTAGCCCATACCTGAACGGATACCGCCGACAAGCTGGAATACTGTGTCGGAAAGTGTTCCCTTGTAAGGCACACGACCTTCAACGCCCTCCGGAACGAGCTTTTTAGCGCCTTCCTGGAAGTAACGGTCTTTTGAACCGTCGTTCATGGCGGCGATAGAGCCCATACCGCGGTAAACCTTGAAGTTTCTGCCCTGATAAATTTCGATTTCACCAGGAGATTCAGCACAACCTGCGAAGAGCGAACCGAGCATTACGCAGTTAGCACCTGCAGCGAGCGCTTTAACGATATCACCTGAATATTTAATACCGCCGTCAGCGATAACAGGAACGTCGTATTTAGCGGCAACCTTAGCAACATCATAGATAGCAGTAACCTGCGGAACACCGATACCTGCGATAATTCGTGTTGTACAGATAGAACCGGGACCGATACCGACCTTCAGACAGTCAGCACCTGCTTTGATGAGGTCTTCAGCAGCCTCAGCTGTAGCAATGTTACCTGCAACGAGAGTGATATCAGGGAACTCAGCCTTGATAGCCTTAACAGCATCGATGATGTTCTGTGAATGACCGTGAGCAGAGTCGAGTGATAATACGTCAGCCTGAGCCTCAACACAAGCACGAACTCTGTCCATCATATTAGCAGTTACGCCGATAGCCGCACCGCAGAGAAGTCTACCCTTTTCGTCTTTAGCAGCGTTAGGATACATAACAGCTTTTTCAATATCTTTAATGGTAATAAGACCTTTTAAATGACCTTCATCGTCAACAAGCGGAAGCTTTTCAATTCTGTGCTGACGTAAGATTTCCTGAGCCTCGTCAAGAGTAGTGCCTACAGGAGCAGTAACAAGATTTTCTTTAGTCATAACTTCACTGATTTTGATATTAAAATCAGTCATAAAACGAAGGTCGCGGTTTGTAAGAATGCCGACTAATTTGCCGTTTTCACAAATCGGTACACCTGAGATGCGGTATTTAGCCATAAGGTCGTTAGCATCAGTTACAAGATGGTCTGGTGAGAGATAGAACGGGTTAACAATAACGCCGTTTTCAGAACGTTTTACCTTGTCGATTTCATCAAACTGCTGTTCAATGGACATATTCTTATGAATAATACCGATACCGCCTTCACGGGCAATTGCGATTGCCATTCTTGACTCGGTAACAGTGTCCATAGCCGCCGAAAGAAGCGGTGTGTTAAGAGTGATTTTTTTAGAAAGCTTAGTCTTAAGCTCGATATCTCTCGGAATAACCTGTGAATAAGCAGGTACTAAGAGGACATCATCAAAAGTAAGGCCTTCTTTTACGAATTTTTCGTCAAAATTAGTGTTAACCATATCTTACCTCCAAAAATAATGTCGAAAATTATATTTAATCAATTTTATCATTTTAACGGCTTGTTGTCAATAGTTTTTTCCTTTTTTAAAGCATATATTTGTAGGATTACAATAGATGTGTTACAGAATAAGAAAAAAATAGATGACGAATGGGAAA
>JBGVHY010000154.1:0-12085 GCA_045122755.1 Acutalibacteraceae bacterium
AGCAAGGTATAAGTCTTTGACTCATACTTATAAACCGAGTATGATGCCGCGCCGTTTACCTTGGTCCATTTAATTTTAAGACCTGTCTTAACGGCAGTTGCCGAATTGATAGTTGTTGTGCTTAAATACCAACAGTTTTTCGCACTGCCCTTGTAGCTTTCAACGCCCGAATCAGATAGCGAAGTCAGACAATAATAATACTTTTTACCCGAAACGCCTGTCGAATCGGTATAAGCTGTTCCTGTTGCGGTTGCTATTTTCTTATATACACTCTCGCCTTCTGCTTTGCGGTAAACATTATACTTCTTTATTCCCGAAACCGCATTCCATGAAACGACAATTCCGCTGCTTGTTACCTTAAGCGAAGCCACCGCAGGCGGAGTATAAATCTTAGCGGTTAAAGCTGCGCTGAAATTTGACTCAATCGAAGTCGCATATGCTTTTACATAGTAGGTATATGTAGTATTTTTTGCAACCGAGCTATCGGTATACGAGGTTTTATTACCGCCCTTTACAGTAGCAATCTTAACCGCACTCTTGTCATTCGGCGCTTTTCTGTAAACGTAATATCCGCTTGCATTGTAAGATGCCGACCAGTTGATTGTAATAGCCTTTTTGGTGTTTGTAGCGCTCGTTATGCTCGGGGTTGCAAGGTAAATTCCCGAAAGTGCCTCAGGCGCACCGCTGACACCCGCCGAAGTAACGCATTTTACGGTATAATAATATCTTACACCGCCCACTGCGGTTGTATCGGAATAGTTGTTTTTATCCGAATCGGCAGTTGCAATTTTTACAAATGTATCGTCACCGTCATTACGGCGAAGCACCTGATAGCTGTTTACGCCCGAAAGCTTTGTCCACTTAATTTTAAACCCGTTTGCAAGCTTATCAAGCCCTTTGAGTGTTGTAGGCTTTACAAATTCAATCTGGCAAACACCGCTTCTTACAGCATCTGTAGCACCTTTATAGGCGATTATGTAGTAACTGTACTGTTTCTGCGATACATCGGTATCAACAAATGAAACAGTAGAGTTAGATGTTATAGTCTGCGTAAGCAGATAGGCAGTCGAGCCTTCCTGTTTTTTATAAATTTTATATCCGTCAGCACCGTTTACCTTTTTCCAGTAAAGTGCAATGCCGTTGGTTATATTCTCTGCTTTATAAAGGCAGGTAGCAATCAACGTATTATCGATTGACTGGTCGTTTCCGAATTTTGCGTAATCAAGCGCAACCCAGCGCGACGCGTTATTGTTGTAAGTAATTTTACCCCAAACACGTGAAGCTGTATATCTTTTTTCGGTAACAACTATAAAGCTACCCTTATTCTGCTTTCCGACATAGGAATAGCTTGTACCCGGACCTGTTCTGACATTTACTGTCGACTCCATAACATAAACTTCTTTATCAAAACTAAAGTCATCGGTGCAGAAATAAGCAGCTTCGGCGGCTCTTCTGTCAACAAGCGCCTGTAGTTTAACACCGCCTGCATTTACCCAAAGCCCAAAAGCATCAGCAATCTGTTTATCGGTGTACTTATTGATACCATTTTTAAGATATTTTGCAATAGTCGGGTCGCGGTCCCAAACGTAAGCGCCGAAATTATAGGTAAAGCTTACAAGCGCATCATACTGATTCTGCGTTACATAAATATCATTTTTACTAAGAAATGAATTAAGCCCTGCCTCGTAAGTCGGCAACACGCTCTTTAGCAGCTGATGCGCTGCAGGCTCGCTGATGCCTGCCGGATACTCGTCTTTTTCGCATCTTGTACCGTAGCCGATTGTGTACTGCGAATAATCCCAGTAGGCATACTGAGAATATCCCTCATAAACCTCAATAAAATTCACACCCAGGTCACTTGTGGTACGTTGAACATAATTTTTTGTTGCCGCACTGCCCGCTATTACGGGAAGCGAGCCGATAATCAGCACAAGGCTGAGTGCCGCCGTTAAAATTCTTCTTTTCATATGCGCTCCTAACAGAATTGGTTGGTAGTTTCGTCGTAATGATAATCTATATTTTCAAGAGTCGAAACCAGTTCGCTCTTATCTACGATTAAATCCTCGCAAAGCTTGTCCAGCGATGAATAATTATCGCGAAGCTTCGTATTTATAAAGCTAAGTAGCAAATATGGGTCCTTAGGTAAACTCATTTTAATCTCTCCATAATTGATTCATCAGGGTCAACATAAGCGGTCTGATTGGTTTTATAAATAACCATTCCGGGTTTTGCGCCCGACGGTTTTTTAACATACTTAATCGGCGTATAGTCAACAGGCACTTGGCTGGAAGTAGCCGCCTTTGAATTAGTAGCCGCTAAAATCGCCGCCTCTGTGAGCGTTGTATCAGGAATTTCTCTGCCCTCAGAGAGTACAACGACATGAGAACCGGGGATATTCTTGGTATGAAACCACATATCCTGTTTCTCAGCAAGTCGCAAAGTAAGATAATCATTCTGATAATTGTTCTTGCCGACTAAGATCGTAAATCCATCGGAAGAAGTGTATTTTTCAGGCTGAGGTTTTTGCGGTTTTCGCTTTTGTCCTCGGCGCTGACCGCGGATAAATCCGCCCTCAATAAGCTCTTCTTTTATACTCTCGATATCCGATGGGGTTTTTGCACGTTTTAGTGAATCAAGCACCGATTCAAAGTAAACCAAATCCTCATTCGCTTTAGCGATAAGCTCATTAAGCATACCTGCCGCGGTGGATAATTTGCGGTATAAATTAAAATATCTGTGTGCGTTTTTAACAGGCGAAAGGCTTGAATCCATCGGGATTTCAACAGTTTTACACTCAGGGTCATAGTAATTCATAACACGTGCAACTGTGTCGCCCGAATTGAGTATATGCAAATTCGCTTTAAGCAGCTCGCCGTATTCGCGGTAGAGCTCTTTTTTCTCCGTAGCTTTCAGTTCCTTTTCGCGCGCAAAAATTTTTCTTCTTGTACGCTCGATTAAATTAGTAACCGCTTTTGTAACCGAAGCGGAAATCTGCTTGATTCGTTCGGCATTATCTTTTTTTGAAAAGTAATTCTGCAAGAGCGAGTGTACATCATCATAAAATTCACAGCTGTATTTTTTGCCGTACTGCTTTATCGGGATAAAGGTAAAATCCTTGATATTACCGTTTTCGTCCTTTAAAATACAAGGTTTTATATCACTTTCATATGTATTTTTAAAGTTTTGCAGCACATCAACCATTTTAGAAAAACGGTATGCATTAATCTCAGTTGTTGATAAATCCATATCCCCAAAACTCTGATATGCCAATTCCCTGTAAAGCACAGGTGAAAGTCCGTCAACAACCGACGAAAAGGCTTTATAAGCAGGCATATCTGCCTGTGATTTTATCTTTTCTGCAAGCTCATTTGCTTCGGTTGCAAAAAGATTCACGCGGTCGTTGCCCTCCGGAAATTCATAAACAGCCCCGGGCAGAATAAAGCGCTTGCCCTCCTCGGGGTCAACTCGGCGAACCGAATCGATAATCTTACCGTTTTCGCAGAAGATAATATTTGAAAGTCTGCCGAGCATTTCGACAACTACCGTTATCACAACATCATCACCAAGCTCATTTTTACAGTCAAAATCAAGCATCAGAATTCTATCAATTCCGCGCTGACTAACCTGTTTTAATCTTCCGCCGCCGAGCCTCTTACGAAGAAGCATACAAAGCATAGGCGGAACAGGCGGATTTTCAAATTTTTCGGTTGTAAAATGAATTCTTGCGGAATTCGGATTTGCCGAGATAAGAAGAGTTTTCTTGAAATTCGGCTTATTAAGATAAAGGCATATACAGTCTTTATAAGGCATGGTGATTTTCTCAATTCGGCTCGAAAGCGCCGACTCATTCAAATCTCTGCCGATCAGACCGAGTAATGCTGCGTCAAGTGCCACTTAAGATTTACTCCTTTTATACTACGCTGTAAGGCGCTGACTGAGAAATAATCCTTACCTCGCAATCAAGCTTGTCCTTAAGCAGAAGTGCCAATGGTTTTATGACTACATTTTCGGTTGAGAAATGACCTGCATCAATAACAGTCATATCAAGATTTTTAGCTTCGAGCCACTGATGATGCTTAATCTCACTTGTTACGATTGCATCAGCGCCGGCGGCTTTTGCCTGAAGTATAAAATGATTACCTGCACCGCCGTAAACGCATACTCTGCGTACAGGACGGCCGCCTTCGATAAACCGAACATCAGGTGCGCTTAATTTTTCTTTTACAAAGCGTGCGAAATCTTCAGGCTCGTAACCTGCTACAGTACCAATTCGCGCAATCGGCGCGGTATCAGGATAATCGTTATCAGTAAGAGGCTCTGCTTCTTCAACGCCGAGCGCAATTGCAAGACGGTCATTCACACCGCCCTTTGCGCAATCAAGATTTGTATGTGCGCAGATAGCGGTTATGCCGTTTTTAACAAGAAGATAAGGTATACTCTCGGCAGTTACCGAGGAAAGCTTATCAAAAATAACAGGGTGATGCGAAACGATGAGGTCGCAGTCATTGTCTGCCGCTCTTTTTACAACGTCACGCGTAATATCAAGGCAAACCGCGATACGTCTTACAGGCGCCGAAGCATCACCAACTAAAATTCCTACATTGTCGAACGGAAATCTTGTGTTAAAAGGTGCTATTTTATCAATTAATTTATAAATATCTGCTGCTGTTACTGCCATTTTCTTTTCTCCTTAATTTTTAAATATCTTTACATATTTCAAGCAACAAAAGTGCTTCTTTGTTGTTTTTATCCGCTGATAAAACTCCGTTTGCTCTTTTGATAAGCGAATTTTTTATCTTTAATTTATATTTCTTCGATTTTTTGTCGGACTTGTAAAGCAATTTTCCGAAGTAATAAAAAGCCTCGTCTTTTTGCTCTGACCTGCCGCAAAACTGCGCATTTATTACAGTATAAATTTTATTATTCGACTCGGCGGCTTTTTCATCAAGCACCGAAAAGCCGTTCTCCTCGAGCCATTTTCTCAAATCGTAAGCCTTTGACATAGGTTGCAATATAAGATTATATTTTTCATTTTTTATGAATGGGCAAACGGATAGAATTTTTACTATCAATTCGCCGCCCATACCCGCAATAACAAGATCGGAAAATTCATTTTCATTTACACCGCAAAGCCCGTCACAAAGGCGTAATTCTACCTTATCCGCCACTCCGTAATCGGTGACGGTAGATTTAGCACTTTCAAGCGGTTTTTCATTTATATCGCAAGCGAGAGCCGAGGCAATTCTACCATTTTGCAAAAGAGCAGTAGGCAAATACGCGTGGTCTGTTCCGACATCGGCAAGCACAGCGCCCTGCCTTACAAACTCAGCACAAGCAGATAATCTTTCATCAAGCTTAATATTCATCAAATGTTCCTTAATTTTAATATCCATCGCCGCAGGCGATACAAACAGCGCCTTCTTTAAAAATGAAGGGTTTTGACACAGTACGGCAAAACGGATGATGGATTATTTTTTGATTTATTGCTCTGCAAAATATTTGTTAAAGCAATATTTCTCTAATTATATATTACAATTTTGTAACCAAAAAGTCAATAGAAACACCCGATTTTACATTATTTTATACCACTCATTTGTGATAGAAATTTGATGATTACGGAGTATTAATGTTTTCCATAGTAGCAAGATGTATAAGCATAACTTTTACCTCATTAAGCGAAGAGAAAAATTCGGCTTTTTCGTTATGCTCAATAAGCGGCTTCATAGCGGCAATTTTTACACCTATTTCGCAGATTTCAGCGTGGTTTAAAAACAATGTCAGCTTTTCTTCTGAGCTCACCCATTCTTGCTCGGCACTTTCACAAAGCATAACCGCCTCATCTATCTTGTCTTCTCTTGCCGCGGTTTCGATTTTTTCTAAATATGAAGTCATTGTATCATTAGCCTTGCCGACATAATATGTGCCTGTTGCAACAATTCCGACAAGCACCAAAAATACCGCCAACGCAAAATAAAGTCTTTTCATCTATCCGCCTCTTTTCGTATAATTACATACTCTTTTGCCTCATTTACAGTCATCAGAAACACGTTTTCAACGGTAAGGTTTCGTGTTTTCAGTTGCAGCATAACGTCCTCTTCTTTTACCTCATCAAATTGCTGAAAAACGCTGTCTATCAGCTTGCCATCGGAGATTACCACCGTAGGAAAACCTTTGTCACGCGCATTAATCTTCATATCAGCTTTTGAAACGGGCTCATAGCGCAGTTTTGGCTGAACCGAAAGCTTGCCGTTGGTTTCCATTATTGCAAAATCCACCTCGTCAACCGAAAAGCTTCCGGCCTGACGAAGTCCTTCAAGCAAATCGTCAATTGTAACGCGCAGTTTTTTCATCATTTTCTGGTCGATAACGCCGTTTTTGATGATAATTGCGGATTTCCCCTCGAAAATTTTGCGAAAAATCATAGATTTGAGCGTTAATGATGAAAGTAAAAGCTCAAGCAGAACAAGTACAAAAATCGCGATTACGCCGTTGCTAACAGGGCGGTTGAGGTCCTGCATCGGGATTGATGCAAGCTCTGAAATAAGTATTGTAACGACCAGCTCGCTCGGTTGCAGCTCGCCGACCTGACGTTTGCCCATTATTCTCATACAAAGCACGACGACAAGGTATAACACCGCCGTACGCACCACTGTCATCAACATAAATCCACCACCAAAAACAATATTCGGTAGTATTATTGGCATATTTTTGAGTATTTATACAGTTACTTTAACGCTTGATTAATCCTATAACATATAAAAAAGTGAGCGCAAAGGCTCACTCATAAGGCAGTGTGTGAACTGCTCGCTAAATTTTAATAATTTAGTTCCTACCCCTTTTTTATTATATATTTTAAAATATTTTGTACGAAAATAATACAAATTCATTTATTGGTTAATCATTATAAAAATAGTTAAAATTCAAACACAAAATATAACAATATATAACAAATTTTTGAATATTATTACAATTTTGCTTGAATTTTCCATTTATCTATAATATAATTTTATTCGACTTAAGTCAGTTTGCGCAAAAACATATTAAAACATATTTAGGAGAAAAGATTATGAAAAGCATAAATAAACTAATAATTAAAATTTTATCAATAACCTGCGCATTAACTGTTGTAGTATCAGGAGGTGTAAAAGCTTCAGCAGAAACAGTTAATCTTTCTTTTAGTAAATTTGTAAAAGTAGGTAATTTTAAATATGGAGATCAATACTGCACAAATATAGGCGGAATCGCTTTAAGTCCAAATGGCTCTGCCCAAGAAATGTATGTTCTTAAATCTCATAGTGCTGAAAAGAAAAGCGCTCTATACTATTACCCTAATATTACTAATAAATCTAATTATGTTATTATTAGACTATATAACATAGCAGGGCATGCAAATTCTATGACAATAGGTAGCGATAACATTTTTATCACTTGTTGGCAAAAAGAAGGAAGTACTAAAAGCGATATAGTCAGAATCAATAGAAGTACAATTAGAAGTTATTATAGAAGTGATAAAAACCAACAAGAAGTAACTACTTTTAACAGAAACTCAAATGGTGTAACTATTATCAAAGTATTTAAAGGAACAACCGAAGCAAAAATTTCTTCTGCAACTAAAGAATACGACAAAGGTATTGCTGCAATAACAAAATACGGTACCAACGTAAGCCAATATAATACAGGTAAATATTTTATCGTCGGAATAGAACAAAGTAAAACTACTAAAACTTTTGCAAAAGCAAAATTAAGAACTAATTCTAAAGGTGAACCTGAGCTTGTTGTTTTAACTGATGAATATTTTACTACTAATAATGAAAATAAGGATTATACCGGTCAAGATTTTCACTATTACCCTGGAAAGGGATTCTTTGTTTCATATTGGTGTAACGAAACTATAAGTAATCCAAATGCAGATAAAGGTGTGTTAAAATATGGAACAAAAAACAAGATTTTTCACTATAGATTCAATCATAATACTCTATTTAATGAATCGCATTTGCAGTTAAAGAATCTCTATACAATAAACGGAGACAAAAGTATGTATTTAAAATTCGAGATTGAATCTTTAACATTTAATGGCAACAGATTAATGCTATCTGTAAACGCTAAAAAATGGGCTTCAAATAACACTTCAGGTACAATTGAACAAAAAGCAAAAAAAGATTCACTCACAGGTGCTTCTGACGATCAAGTAATACTGACTTCAGCTTTGTAATATAAAGTATGATTTTTAATATTACATATTGAATTTTTGTGTTGAGTATACTATAATATTTACACAAATAGTAAAAAACAAACAATAGATAATTCAATAGGAGATGATTATTATGAAAAAAGTTTTAAGTACATTTTTAACAATTGTTTTGCTTTTGAGCATAAGCACAACAATTCCTGCAAGTGCAACAACTGATAATAATGTCAATAACTTCACATACGAATTTCTTAACAAAGCTAAAAAAACAATAAAAATAACAGGCTATACGGGAAATGCAAAAACCGTTAAGATACCTGCAAAAATCGGCGATAAAAAAGTAATGCGAGTTGCAAATAACTCTTTTGAAGACTGTAAAACCTTAAGAAAAGTTGTAATTCCAAAAGGGGTTAGAATTTTAGGCAGTGCTTTTAGGGGCTGTTCTAATTTAAAAAAGGTTGTTTTACCTAAAACATTGAAAAAAATTGTAGCTTTTGCTTTTGCTGATTGCACAAGTCTTGAAAAAATTAAAATCCCTAAAAAAGTTAAAACTATGAATTATGCATTTTGGAATTGCACTTCTTTGAAAAACATTAAAATTCCTGAAAGTGTATTTAGCGTGCACTGTGCATTTTATGGTTGTTCAAGCCTAGAAAAGGTTGAATTACCGTCTTCACTTTCACGTATAGGAAGTCAAGCATTTGATGGATGCACAAGTTTAAGAGAAATAGTAATTCCTGAAAATGTCGAAGAATTCGGATTTTCTGTTTTTTACGATTGTAAATCACTTAAAAAAATAACTTTTTTAGGTACAAAAGATATTGATTTTGAAAATTATGAAGATTTCCAAACATTTAAAGGCACTAATCCTAATATAGAGATTTATGTTAAAAACGAGGCTTTTGCAAAACAGTTGAAAGACAAGCTTAAAAACTCAGGTCTTATAGATGCTAAAATTTATGTTCAAGATACACTTGTGTATGATAATGTAAACTAGACATCAATTTGCATAAAAACAACGCGATAAAATTATGTAAATCACTGAAATTTAAAGAAATCCAAAAAAGTCTGTCACAAATTAAAAGGTTTATATAGTAGAGGGATTAAATCTTATCTGCTATATAAACCTTTTTATCATATTTTTTCGATTTTTGCGAAGTTCGCCATTACTTTTTTAGTACCGACGGTATCAAACGAAATTTCAAGCATTACATCATTGCCCATCGGTGTTACCTTAATAATCATACCCTCGCCGAACACTTTATGCTTAACACGCTCGCCGACACTGAATTTACCCTTAGCGGCAGTTTTTTTCGGCGCAGTACCCCAAGGGTTACTGCCTGACGGCTTTTTATAAGCCGAATTGCCAAATGACGAATTTGTCGAGAACGAGTTTCCTGACGACCATCCGCCCGACTGCGAGCCAAAGCCCGAGCCGTAAGCCGAGCCAAACGATGAACCGCTCGCAAACGGAGATTTTTCCTGCTCAAACTCGATACATTCATTATCAATCTCATTAATAAAACGCGAAGGATTATTAGCCGAAACATTACCAAACAACATTCTTCGGCGCGCATTAGTGATATAAAGCTTTTTCTTTGCCCTTGTGATGCCGACATACGCCAGACGGCGCTCTTCCTCAATTTCATCAGGCGGCGCAAACATAACCTTGCTTCCCGGAAAGATACCCTCTTCCATACCCGCAAGAAAGACAACAGGAAATTCAAGACCTTTTGCGGAATGAAGCGTCATCATAACGACTCTGTCTACCGATTCGTCAAGGTTATCAATATCGGTAATGAGCGCAACCTCTTGCAGATACTCTTGAAGTGTAGGAGTTTCGTTTTCCCCCTCGTAATGCAAAATTGCGGTTGCTAGCTCGTTTACGTTGTCAACGCGATCCTGTTCTTCAGCACCCTGAGCTTTCAGTGCGGCAAGATAACCCGATTTTTCCAGCACTTCATTAAGAATCTCCGAAGGCAAAGTTGTACTAACCTTTGCGATAATTCCATCCATTTTATCGCAAAAATCCTTAAGCTTTGCCGCAGCGCGCGCAAGCTTCTGATAAGATGCGGCATTTTTAAATACTTCGTACAGTGAAATTCCGTAAATCTCAGCAATTTCCTGCGCATTGTTGACGGTTGTGTCACCGATACCGCGTTTAGGCTCATTTATAATACGTTTCAAACGCAAATCGTCATTCGGATTTGCTACAAACTGCAAATATGACAGAACATCTTTAATTTCCTTACGGTCGTAGAATTTAAGACCGCCGAAAACGGTATAAGCAATACCTGAACGAGCAAAAACATTCTCGATAGTACCCGATTGCGCATTCATTCGGTAAAGAATCGCGTGGTCAGAGAATTTCATTCCGTCACGCACGTTATCAAGAATTGTTTCGGCGATAAATTTCGCCTCATCATTCTCGGAGTTTGAAGTATGCGCAATGATTTTATCGCCTTCGCCGTTATCCGACCAGAGGTTTTTACCTTTTCTGCCTTTGTTATTCGCAATAACTGAGTTTGCCGCGTTAAGAATATTAGAAGTCGAGCGGTAATTCTGCTCAAGGCGGATAGTAATAGCGTCTTTGTACTGATCCTCAAAGCTTAAAATATTCTCAATTGTAGCGCCACGGAATTTATAAATCGACTGGTCATCATCACCGACAACACAGATGTTTTTATAGCGGTCGGCAAGCATTTTAACCAGCTTGTACTGCGCGTGGTTGGTATCCTGATACTCATCAACAACTATGTATTTATAGCGCTCCTGATATTTTTCTAGAACATCAGGATTTTCTTCAAACAGACGAACTGTATTTACAATCATATCATCAAAATCCATCGCGTTGTTGTATTTCAGGGTCTGCTGATACATTTTATAAACTTCGGCAATCTGCTTTTTGCGGAAGTCAAAGCCTGTTTCCTCGGCATAAGCCTCGGGGGTGATAAGCGAATCCTTCGCGTGGCTTATCTCGTTGCGAATAGTCTTGTAAGAAAGAATTTTATCGTCAATATTAAGCTTTTTCTGACACTCTTTTATCACCCTTACGGTGTCATTTGTATCATAAATTGTGTAGTTTGAGGTATAACCCAAACGTTCGCCGTCAATTCTCAAAATCTTACCGCATATCGAATGAAAAGTACCTGCATTTATCAAATCACCGCCCTCGTTTATGCGCGCTTGAAGGCGTTCTTTAAGCTCATTTGCCGCTTTATTTGTAAAAGTAATCGCAAGTACATTCCAAGGCTTCGGCGCATTTAAGCTAAGCACAGGAATATTCGGAGCAGTATCAGTTTCACCATCAATAAAAGCTGTAATTTCAGCGATATCTGTTTCATCAAGGTACGGCTCGTTTTCATTTAAAAATGAATTGCCGTATTTTAAAAGATACGCAATTCGGTTTACAAGAACGGTAGTCTTACCCGAACCCGCACCGGCGAGAACCAATAAAGGTCCGTTTACATTTACAACCGCCTTGAACTGCATATCATTCATACGGGAAAATTCTTTTCTTATTAAATCTCGTTTTAATTTCAGTAAATCCAATTTATTTTGCCTTTCATATAAATTTGTTTAATTCTAACCATTTTTTAAGCGACTCTGTCCAAGCGTTAATATAAGGCTCCCATTCCGCAAGTCCCCAACCGTGATTACCGTATGGGTAAATGTGCAACTCAAATGGGACACCGCTTTGTTTTAAAGCAGCCGCATATTCTAAAGAATGTCTGACATCGACCGTCTTATCTTCAAATGTATGCCATAAAAATACGGGCGGCATATCAGAGTTAACCAGCTTTTCAGCAGAAACCTTTTCTATAAGCTCTTTTTGTTCGCCCAAAAGATTATCAAAACACCACTTCGTATTTTCATCTTCTGTTAAAATAAGCGGAT
>JBGVHY010000155.1:0-5382 GCA_045122755.1 Acutalibacteraceae bacterium
ATATTGTTAAATAAGGTTACTCTTATGACTAATCAGAACTTTAATGTTAAAACGCCCCGCTGGTTTGATGAGTTTTACGAAAGCCTTACAAAACGAGAGGTTTATTCTCTTAAAACAGGTGAAATTCTGAAACGCTCCGGAAAAAGCAGAGAGCATATAAGCCGTCTTTTCAAAGAGGCAACAGGCACTACAATCGGTGTTTATCTTAATGAGCTTCGTATTGAGCACGCGGCGGCAATGCTTACTACTACATATCTTGATATTATTGATATTGCGCTTGAAAGCGGATTTGAAAATCTTTCAACTTTTTATCATCTGTTTAAAAAGAAAAAAGGTATCTCCCCTAAGCAATACCGAAAAAGATATTCATTTATTTATTAGCATAAAAACGGTGGATTTTTAATCCACCGTTTTTGTGTTTAAGCATTATCGCAGATGATACCACCCGAGACTCCATTGTGTAAAGTGAACCGGCATTGCTCAAGGCGATGTATGAGGGATTGTAATTTTAAGATTTCGCGTCTTAATCACACCACTACAAAAGCATTGCTTTTATTTTTTGCGACAAAATGCTTACTCAAACTTACAAATTCACCTTAAAAATCTCATAGCGATTATGACAATATTTTCATCTGTCCGCACATATAATTGTAGGTGACCTAAATTACAAAATAAAAAGGAGTTTTACAAATTATGCGGACAGCCGTAAAACCAATGCAGATTTTTAAAACAGGTGAAATCAAACGAACTATTATCCTTGAATTGCTCGCCGCAGTTTGCGGCTTTCTGCTCTCGCGAACAGTGCTTTTTGATTCATTTATGCCGTTCGGTTACGCGTTTGTTTCCTCGCTGTCGGTTTATCATATCTTCGCGGGACTCTTCGGCGCAATCATCGGCTCGCTAGTTCCTGCAAACGGCGGTTTTTCCGCTTATTACATAGGGTTATCAGTCCTCGCCTGCGCGGTAAAATTCGTCTGTTTAAATATTTACGAGAAGAAAAACTCGCTTTTCTTCTCGTTGCTCACCTGCGCAGTATGCAGTATCTTCGGTTGTATCGCGCTTTTCATCACCGTATCACTAAATCCTAATGACTACATAAGAATACTCGGCGAAATGCTGCTCTCACTCTCAGCAACCTACTTTTTAAACTGCACAATGCCGCTGCTTACCACCTCAAAACCACTTTCTAAAATGTCCTCGGTCAGAATCTGCTCGGCGGTAATGTCAGTCGCGCTGATTTTAATGTCGCTTAACGATTTCACAATCCTATCAGCCTCACCAGCCAAAATGTTCTCGGTGCTGATTATCTTGCTCTCGGCACGTTTCGGTCAGGTCAACACCGCGACAATCTGCGCGGTTTCACTCGGCTTTGCGATGAGTGTTACAGGCGGAAACGAATACTACCTGGTCGGCGCTTATGCCCTCGGCGGTATGCTTTCAGGCATTTTCGGCGGTTCGGGCAAAATCCCCGCCGTTTTAGGTTTTTTGATGGGCAGCGGTTGCGTGCTCATCGGTTTTTACAACCAATATGACCTCGGTATTAACAACGCCGAGATCGTAATAGGCTGTGTAATGTTCCTCACAATGCCGAGAAGCTTTAATAAAGTTTTTCTCGATATTTTCTCGCCGCCGCCGCAGCTTCCGCGAGTTGATGCAATGCGCAAAAACCTTGTTATGCGCTTGAAATTCTCATCAAACGCATTGATGGAGGTTTCACAGACCGTCGACGAAATCGGCAGAAAGCTTGACAAACGCGAAGCACCTAATCTTAACAACGTTTTCGCCGAGGTCAAGAAAAAAAGCTGTGAAAACTGCGGTCTTAAAATTCATTGTTTTGAAACCAAGCGTCAGGAAACCTACAATGCGTTTTTAGAGATGACAAAAGCCTTCAAGGTTTACGGCAAAACCGCAACCTCTCACCTGCCCGAGTATTTTTCGCGCAGATGCTTAAAGCCTGAGGAAGTTTCGCTGGTTTTATACGATAAATTTGAAATCTACCAGTCGCAGGTCAAAGCGAAAAAGCGCATCGCCGATATTCGCGGTGTAATCTCCGACCAAATGGACGGGATGTCGGATATGCTTTACGATATGGCGCTGGAATTTAACGAGGCTGAGCGGTTTGATACTGAAACCGCATCAAGAATTGATACTCTTTTGCGTTCACTCGGAATCTCGGCAACTGATGTCTGCTGTAAGACCGACCGCCGACGTCGGCTCTCGGTCGAAATTACCGCAAAACGGCAGAAGCAATGCGTGCCGAAGCTCGAGCTTGTAAATCGGCTTTCATCGCTCTGCTCGGTGCGTTTCGACACCCCTTGCATCACCAACGGCACCGATGTAACGCTGATAAATCTTACCGAAAAGACCAATTTCTGCGTTGATACGGGCGTCTGCCAGATAAACTGCAAAAACGAAACTCTTTCGGGTGACTCTTACACATTTTTCAACGATGGCAAAGGCAATTTTGTGATGATTTTGTCAGACGGAATGGGTTCAGGACCACATGCGGCGGTTGATTCAACGTTCACCGCGAATTTAATGGAAAAGCTGATAAAAGCGGGATTCGGATTTGAATGTGCGCTCAAGCTTGTCAACTCGGCGATGATTTTTAAATCCAGCGAGGAATCCACCGCGACCATCGACATTGCAACGATTGATCTTTACTCCGGACAAGCCGATTTTTACAAAGCCGGAGCGGCTGAAACTTACGTTGTAAAAGGCAAAAAGGTAGGTGTTGCGACCTGTAACGCCTACCCGGCAGGTATTCTTAATGAGGTGAGCTTTGATAAAACAAGCACATACTTACAAAAAGGCAATGTCATCGTGATGTTTTCCGACGGTGTCTGCGAAGAAGACGAAGAATGGATTGAAGACGAAATTTTAAGCAACCGAAAAGCCTCGGCGCAGACGATTGCTGATAAAATCGCATCTAAGGCCGCTGCATCGCGCACCGATGGTCACTCCGACGACATTACCGTCATGGTCGCAGTCCTCGGCGAGGAATATTAATTTTTCATTCAAGGTACTGTATGCTTTTCTCTCGTGAGAGGTTTTTCAAGTCTTCGACCTTATGCTGTACACTCGTCTGAAGTAGAGATTCTTGTATCTCGTTAACGTTTCTTTAAGAACGAATTACAAAAGATTATTATGACAAAACGGCTATCGTAACGATAGCCGTTTTTATTCTAAAATCTTTATTTTACGAGTAATGAGTTGCCTGTCATTTCTTCAGGTTTTTCCATATTCATTACATCGAGCATTGTAGGGATAAGGTCTGCGAGCACGCCGCCTTGCTTTAGAGATTTCGATTAATTAACTTTAGTTCAAAAGTCTATAGACCAAATCTTACTTAAATATCTTTATAATATTCAGCAGGAAACCTATAACTTCTTCCGACAGGAGAATAAATTTCATCATAAAAACAATAATACTTTGATTTGATTGTGTAATTTTTAAATAGCACTTTTTCATTTGCTTATTCGTATGACATAACCACATCGTCAAGATATACAGTAGAATTAGAAGGTTGATTCTCAAAACTAATCCAAAGAGTGTGAGCTTCTGAAAGCACCTCTCTACTAATTTTTGTATACTCCCATGAATTTGGACCGTTTTTATAGAAAGTTCCTGAAAAATCAAAATTCAACCATCCATTCTTACTAGTACCGATCCATTTTTTATATGACATAGAATTTTTACCTCTAAACTCGAACGATACCGTCCCAGTAAAATTACCAACCCAGATTTTCATACCATTTGCATCACCCATCCAATTACTAGGTAGATTCAAAGCAACTCTCATGCTTTTTTCAGCATTGCAAGTATTGTTTACCATAAGACATTTTGAAGAATTAGGTGCTAGGTGGTCACTGCTATTTGAAATCGAAAAAGTTCCCCACCAATGACTAGTATCTGTTGTAAGACCAGCAATATTTGGATAAGTTACTTCAACAGAACTGTTTTCCCAACTATAGAGAATTTTATCTAAGCATACAAAATCAATGTTTTTGTTTAAAGCATACTCTTCGGCATAACTTCTGTCAAATCCATAAATAGTTAGATTTGAGCAGTCTTCAAATGCATTTTCTGAAATATCAGTTACAGTAGATGGAATAATTATTTCTTCAAGACTGCTACATTGAGAAAATGTTCCTTCTTCTATACTTGATATTTTTTCAGACAAAGTTACACTTTTTAAACTATTGCAATTATAGAACGCATATCTATCAACACCCAAAGAACCAGTGCCTTGTTTTGGAAAAGAAACAGATTCAAGCCCTGAACTGCTAAATGCGTATTCACCAATATAATTGATATAATTTGAAAGATACACATTTTTAAGATTACTACAATTTTTAAATGCTTTTTTATCAATCTCTACTACATCAAAACTCGATACACCATCAGAGACTATTCCTGGTATTGTAATACTGCCCGTGTATTCTGGTATCTCATAAGGTCTATAATTCTGTGAACATACCTTTGCGGTTGTAGACGAAATAGCTTTAAAAACGATTCCGTTTTCGATAAAAGTATAATCACTAACAATATCTTTTATTAAATTCAAATCAACAACAGTAATTTTTCCATCTTCATCAACATCAGCAAAATATTGTTGCGTGGTTGTAAGTTTTGAATCAGAGAAAAGATAGTCTTCAACCAGTTTAATATCTTTAGGTGTTATTTTTGAATTTAAATCAACATCGCCTTTATCAATTGAGTCTCCCACTCGATATATTCGCCACTTTTGGTCTGAATTTGCGAGAACAGAATAGTAAAACGTAATATAACTATAAAACGGTGTGCTTCCTTTTTGAAAAACGGCAGAATAACTCGGTTTTGCTTTTGAAACAATCCTATACATACCATCTAATTGTTTTTCAAACGAAAATTTTTCTAAATCTGTTATTTCATTAGAATTATTTAGTTTGTTAATTATCCTTGGTCCAACATCATCATATTCGCCATAATAATGCCAATTTCTATACGGGTTAATAAATGGTTGAACTGTAAAAAAACCATCAGAAGTTGCCTTTACAATAAATTTAGACTCTGTAGTATAATTCAAGTCTGTATGTGTAAAGTTTTCTGTGTTTTCATTTGGAAGATTTAAAACAGAACCATGAAAATAACTACTAAATTCATACACACCATCCACAATTTCACTACTTGATTCAGGAAACTCCAATAAAATTAATTTGAATTTTTGTACATAAGAACCAAAAGCCATACCTTGAATTATAGTAGTTCCGTTTTCAGCAACATCACGGATAGTATCTAAAGTAAGCGAATATCCTGATACTTTGTTAGTGAACTTAACCAAACCATTATCGCAATTTACAACATACCATCTCTGAGCATCTCCACCATTATCATTATCAA
>JBGVHY010000156.1:0-2149 GCA_045122755.1 Acutalibacteraceae bacterium
TCGGCGACCCGACCGAAACTTCTATTATTGTAGCGGCTTATAAAAACGGAATGACTAAAGATGAACTCAACAGTAAATATGCAAGGCTTGGAGCAATTCCGTTTGATTCCGACCGCAAGTTGATGACAACTATAAACAAAATCGACGGTAAAAACATCGTTATCGTTAAAGGTGCTTTTGATGTAATGGCTTCGCGTTGTGTAAGCGGCGACCTTGAAACTGCTAAGCAAATGACTGAGCAGATGAGCAAAGACGCTCTTCGCGTGCTTAGTATTGGATATAAAGAAATTGATGAAGTACCTGAAACTCTAACTTCTGAGGAGCTTGAAAACGGTCTTACATTTATGGGACTTGTCGGTATGATTGATCCGCCGAGACCTGAGGCAAAAGTAGCAGTAGCTACGTGCAGAAAAGCAGGTATCAAACCTGTTATGATTACAGGCGACCACGTTGTAACCGCTTCGGCTATTGCTAAAGAGCTTGGTATTTTAGAGGACGGCGACAAGGCAATCACAGGTGCTGAGCTTGACAGTATGAGCGAGGAAGAGCTTGATAGAGAAGTTGAGAAAATTTCGGTTTATGCGCGAGTTTCGCCTGAAAACAAAATCCGTATAGTTAAGGCTTGGCAGAAAAAAGGTCAGGTTGTTTCTATGACAGGCGACGGCGTAAACGATGCGCCTGCACTCAAAGCGGCTGATATCGGCTGTGCTATGGGTATTACGGGTACTGATGTTGCAAAAGGTGCTGCTGATATGACTCTTACTGATGATAATTTTGCTACAATCGTTGATGCGGTAAGAGAGGGTAGAGGTATTTATGCTAATATCCGCAAGGTTGTCGGATTCTTACTTGGTACAAATATCGGCGAGGTAATTGCGGTGTTCCTAGCAATGATTTTATGGCATAAAACTCCGTTCTTGTCAATGCAGCTACTTTGGATTAACCTTGTTACCGATAGTTTACCTGCGATTGCGCTTGGTATGGAGCCTGTTGAGTCAGACGTAATGGATAAAAAGCCTAGACCGAAAAATGAAGGAATTTTCGCTCATGGTCTTGGAGTTCGAGTTGTTTTGCAGGGTTTTATGTTCGCAATTCTTGCGCTTATTGCATTCGTACTCGGTGAAAAGACTACAGGTCAGCTTGCAGGCGGCCAGACAATGGCATTTATGGTACTTGCATTATCGCAGACCGTTCAGGCATTTAATATGCGTTCCGACCATTCGCTGTTTAAAGTCGGTGTGTTTACTAACAGCAAGCTCAACTGGGCAGTATTAGCATCAGTCCTTATGATGTTGTTGGTACTCTTTACACCTGTCGGTGTTGCATTCGGACTTATTACACTTCCTTGGCAATTGTATCTTATCGCGCTCGGACTTATTCTTGTTCCGATAGTGGTAATGGAATTATCAAAAGCATTAGGATTCATTAAGCATAAGCATTAATTAAATAACTAAAGGCTCTCATTTGAGAGCCTTTTTTCATATAATACTATCGGTGATAATATGAAATGTTTAAATTATGCTGAATTTATAAGTGTACTCTGCCGTCAGCCACAGGCGATGGCTGATTTAATGGGGAGTAGCGATTATCCTTCTCTTAAAGGTACTGTAAGGTTTTTTACTGTTGATAAAGGAACATTGGTTGCTGTTGAGGTTAGCAGTTTACCTACGTCGAAAAATGCCTGCGAAAGCCCTGTATTGGGATTTCACATACATTCAGGTGAAAGTTGTACAGGAAACGAAAAAGACCCGTTTTCGGACGCTCTGACGCATTATAACCCAAATGAATGCGAACACCCTCATCACGCAGGGGATATGCCGCCGCTTTTCAGCAATAATGGCTATGCCTTTATGATTTTCCTGTCTGATAGATTTAAAGTTGATGAGATTATCGGTAAAACAGTTATAATTCACTCAATGCCCGATGATTTCAAAACTCAACCATCAGGTGACTCGGGTATGAAAATAGCCTGTGGTGTTATCGAGAAAGGGTAGAAGTATAATAATAAATATCCACTCGTTCTAAGAGTGGATATTTATTGAAAAAATTACTTAAAAAGACTTGACTTTAAACGTATTTTGTGTTAATATATCATTCGTTGAGAAAATTAAATATGCAGGTGTAGTTCAATGGTAGAATGTCAGCCTTC
>JBGVHY010000157.1:0-4441 GCA_045122755.1 Acutalibacteraceae bacterium
AATGGTTTGCGGTGCGCCTTTTTTCCATTTTGCCTGCTCCACTGCGCTGCGAATTGTCATTTCATAAGTTTTATCATCAAGAAAAATAACCGTAGCCGATTTACGTGATAAATCGCACTTAAAAAGTAGATAAACTACCGCTCTGATGAGCGTTGCCGCGCCGATTAATGACAGTAAACATACAATAAAACCTAAAAAAGCTTCCATATAAAATCACCCGATAATATAATATGAAGCTTTTACTCGTTTTGACAATTATAGCACAATAAAGAACGAAAAGCAACTGATGGTTGATTTTCAGGTAATTAATAATTAAGGTACAATGGGCGATTAATTTAAAAAATCCTCATCGATCTTGCTATGCTGTGGCAATCCACCTTTTGCTATGAACAACGCAACCCTTTTGTCGCTTCTTGACATTTCACCTATGAATACAGATAGGCTTTCGGATATATTGTAGAGCGGAATCTCTACTAATTATCTTTTAGTTGAGATTCTTCGACTGCGCACAATCGTGCTCCGCTCAGAATGACTCGAATTGAAGCTTTTTGATAATCTTATGCAGAGGACACGCAAGGATACTTCCTTACGCGCGTTTGGGTTACTTTGTCGCGAAACAAAGTAACATATAAATTAATTCTTTTCTTAGAAAACTATTTTGTTACGCCGTTCGGCGCATTACCTTGTCTTGTAACAAAGTACGTGACAAGACATAGGATGGCAGAATCCGACCAAATCGCAAAAAGCGCACCTCAATCTGTCAGCATCAACAACGAATCTTCCTCGATATCAGGTTGCAATGCGCAATTAATTGAATGAGAGATAAGCCGCGCCGAGCGCTCTATCAGCAAATCAATCTCTTTCGGGGTGACAATCATTGCCGATGCACCGCGGTATTCAATCTCATTTTCGGCGATATCGTTAACCAACGTATTCGCATCAACAACCGTCGGTACGCCGATTGAAATTACAGGCACACCGAGCGTTTTACGGCTTAGTTCATTGCGTGAATTTGAAACACCGCCACCGGGAATAATGCCAGTATCGGCTATCTGAATAGTCTTGCCCAAACGCGAGAGCTTTCGAGATGCCAGTGCATCAATCGCGATAACAAAATCAGGCTTTGTTTTATCAATTACCGCGCGGATAATCTCACCTGTTTCAATGCCTGTCTGCCCGAGAACTCCCGGTGAAATCGCAGTAACACTGCGCAAATTATCAAATCCGATTGATTGTGCTAGTTCCTCGCCAATATGGCGGGTTGCAAGAATATGCGAAATGCAGTCGGGACCCAGCGCATCAGGGGTAATACTGCGGTTGCCGATACCGCATACAAGCGCCGAGCCATCAGGCAGAATTTTATTTAACTCCTCTGTCACAACCTTTGCCAAATCTTTATCTACAAGCGCACCGCCGTCAAGGCTCTGCTTGGTTTCAATCGTTATATAATTGCCTTTAGGCTTTTTTATTGCACGCTCTCCTGTTTCATTTAGCACCTCAATTGAAGTTATTTTGACATCATCAACCATATATTCATCAACTTTCAGTCCGTCATCGGTATGAGGTGAAACTTCTCTGCGTTCAATCGCAAGGTCGGTACGAAAATTCAATTTTACCCACTTCTTTTCCTTAGTTTTTATTAAATTACCCTTAAAATATGTCGATTATTTTGAAAAAATGCAAAAAAACTCTTGATTTTTTTACTCAAAGGTGATATTATAGTTCGTGCAGATTATCAAAATACCGATTATGGTAAATTTCACAAGGAGGTGTCCTGATGCCTAACATTAAATCAGCTAAGAAAAGAGTTAAAGTTATCGCTACTAAAACAGAGCGTAACAAAGCTATGAGCTCAGCACTCAAAACAGAAATTAAGAAAGCTAACGCAGCTATCGCTTCAAATGCTGACAATAAAGCAGAGCAGGTTAAAGTAGCTATTACTGCTATTGACAAAGCTGCAAGCAAAGGTTTGTTGCACAAAAACAACGCAGCAAGAAAGAAATCAGCTCTTGCTACAAAGCTTAACAAAGCGTAAGTTGTTTATCTAAAAGAACAAATGAGGATTAAAGCCAATGCTTTAATCCTCATTTTTGTTTTTATTCGATTTTTCAATTTTCTTATCAGCTTTTTCTGTTTTCTTCTCGTTCTTTTTATCTGACTTTTCTTTTTCTGTCTTTTTCGGCTCTACTTCTCTGTCTTCAAAAATAATTCCCGTAAACTTCTCGGCGAACATTTTATGCAAATCGGTTGCTACTGCCATTCGGGTTATCATATCGCCGATTTCTGAGATGTCCTCGCCATTAAGTGCCGCGCGAAATTCGCGCTCAAGCAAAATTAAATTATTATTAAGCGCTTCCCTGCGGCTTTTTACAAAAGCGTTGTAAACCTTTTTGTTCTCTTCCTCAGCTTCGCTTTCGGGTAGGATTTTATAAAGCGTAGAAATGTTTAAACTCTTTTTTAAGGAGCAAATTATAATAAGGCGTGACAAATGAATACGCGAATATTTTTTCTTGTTCGGTGCAGGGATAATTTTCATTTTAACATAGTTATTAATCATTGATGAAGTAACACTTTTTTCTTCCGCGTTAATCTCTCCGATATAACTGAGATACTCATTAATAAGCATTACGACCTGATCCATATATAATTCGAGCTTAGGCAACTCGTCCCAGAGGGGCAGTTTTGCCTCATCGATTATTTTTTTGCAGTTTTTCAGCTCAGCGATGAGCTTGCTTGCATCTGTATTCATAAAATTCCCCTTTAACCATTTATTATTAGTATAATACCACATAGTTTTGCAAAAAGAAAGAGGTAATTTTGAACTTTTTATTAAAAGTTATAAAAAACTATTGAAAAAATATTTATAATGTGTTAATCTAGTATTGGTTACTAAATGAAATGTTTTGGAGGATAAGTTTTATGGCAAAAACCAAACGGCATATTCAATCAATCGGTGAAGAAATAGCCAACGCGGTATCCCACGGTGTCGGGTCACTGCTGAGCATTGCAGGAACTGCGGTGCTTATCGTTTATGCGGCGCTTAATTCCGATGTATGGGCGGTTGTTTCCGCAGCACTTTACGGTGCAACGCTGATTATCTTATATACAAATTCAACTCTTTATCACGCACTGACTAACAAAACAGCGAAAAAAGTTTTCAGAATTTTCGACCATTGTTCGATTTTTATGCTGATTTTAGGTACTTATATCCCCGTTTCGTTATCCCTAATGCGCAACTGGATAGGCTGGGTGCTTTTTGGCGTAAATACCGCTTGCGCGGTGCTTGGAATTACCTTTAACGCGATTAATCTCGAAAAATTTGCAAAACCTTCGGTTGTGCTTTATGTGATAATGGGCTGGTCGGTGCTTATGACGGCTATACCTGTTTTCAAGGCGATTTTAGCGCGCGGTGTACTCGGTTTAGTCCTTTTGGCGCTCGGCGGTATTCTTTATACAGTCGGCATTATTTTTTACAAATCTGATAAAAAATACGCTCACTTTATCTGGCACTTTTTCGTGCTCAGCGGTAGTATTCTTCATTACTTTTTCGTAATGTTCTATTGTATGTAAGGAGATGTTTTTATGAAAAAATTTATAATCACAAGTGATTCAAGCTGCGATCTTACCTCTGAACAAGTAAAAAAGCTTGGCGTAAAATGCGCTTATCTTTCATACACAATTGATGATGACATTTACTACGATGATATGCAGGAGTCGCACATTTACGGATTTTATAAAAAGATGCGCGACGGCGCTGTGCCGAAAACTTCACAAGTTCCGCCGATTGAATTTGAAGGATTTTTTGAAGAAGTTATCAAAGAAAACTTGCCTGTTCTTCATATTTCAATAAGCAATGCGCTTTCGGGTACATTGCGCAGCGCATCGCTAGCGGCAAACGAGGTTATGGAGAAACACCCAGAGGCTGATATAAGAATTGTCGATTCGACCATTGCCTCAGCTGGACTTGCAATGCTGATTTACGAGGCGGTAAAATACCGCGATAACGGCCGAAGCATTGAAGAGGCGGTTGCTCATATAAACGGAATTAAGGAGCATATAAATACATTTATCACAACTGACGACCTTACTTATATGCGCCGCGGCGGACGAGTAAGCACTGCCGGTGCGATTGTAAGCGAAGTTTTGAAGATAAGTCCGTTTATTACTCTTTCAAAAGCCGGAAAGCTTTATGTAAGCAACAAGGTTCGCGGCAGTAAGGCGACAATTGAGAAGTTCATTCAAAATGTTAAGGAAAGTGCCGTAAAGCCTGAGTTGCAAACGCTTTACATAGTTCACGCTGATGCGGTGGAACGCGCAAAAGAATTCGGCGAAAGCTTACGCGAACGACTAGGATTTAAGAATGTTCGGTATATGAGATTCGGTACAACAATCGGTACGCACGGCGGTCCGGGGACAATAAGCGCATTTTACTTTGGAAAAT
>JBGVHY010000158.1:0-2087 GCA_045122755.1 Acutalibacteraceae bacterium
CCGTTTGCCACCGCCGGAGATAAATGTGTAATCGGTTATAGCTTTGATGAAGAAGAAAATGTTAATATAAAGAGTTTTGAGTTAAAATGAGAGATATAAAAGCAGTAATTTTTGATATGGACGGGGTAATAGTTGAGAGCGAATATCGCAATTATAAAGCAAAGCTAAAAGTGCTTGAGCCTTATAATGTCACCTTTGACTACGACTATTACTCGCAGTTTCCGGGTAACTCCAATATCGTGGTCTGGCAGAAAATCATTGATGATTTTTCGCTTTCTGTTACCGCGGAGGAGATGCACAAGGTAGATTTAGTTGCACGCGATGAGTTAATACGCGAAGAAGGGCATATTGCTATCGACGGTGCAATAGAGCTCATAAAAAGATTATCCGAAAAATATATTTTAGCGCTTGCCTCAGGCTCGCCTGAGCATATAATTTTGGATACAGTAAAGTTTTTTGATATCGAGAAATATTTTAAATTTATAATTTCGGGCGAAACGATTGAGAATTGCAAACCCGCACCTGATATTTTCCAGATAACCGCCGAAAATATCGGAATACCGCCTGAAAACTGCGCAGTTATTGAGGACTCGCACAACGGCGTGCTCGCCGCAAAAGCAGCCAAAATGTACTGCGTCGGCTACGAAAACCCGAATTCGGGTTTTCAGGATTTATCGCTTGCCGATATTGTAGTAAATAAACACTCAAATAATCCCGTATAAAGCGAAAAACCGCAGGTTAAACCTGCGGTTTTTATGTTGTTAAAAATTAATTCTTCTTAGTCCAAGAATCTTTAAGCGCTACTACGCGGTTGATAACAACTTCTTCCTTTGTTGAATCTTTATCAATGCAGAAGTAGCCCTGGCGCATAAACTGGAATGTCTTACCGACCTCGGCGTCTGCTACGTCATCAGAAATCTTACAGCCGCTAAGCTCGACAAGTGAATTTGGGTTGAGATACTCTGTAAAATCAACCGAATCGCTTGCAACAGGGTTTTCAACTGTGAAAAGTCTGTCATAAAGGCGGACTTTTGCATCTTTGCAATGTTCAGCAGATACCCAATGAAGCGTACCTTTAACCTTTCTGCCGTCAGGTGACTCACCGCCATAAGACTCAGGGTCGTAAGTTACGTGAACAGCAGTAACCTCGCCGTTTTCATACTTCTCACAAGAAGCATATTTAACAAAATATGCGCCTTTTAAACGGACTTCCTTTTCAGGGCAGAGCCTGAAATACTTTCTGTTAGGAGGGCATTCCATAAAGTCCTCTTTTTCGATATAAAGTTCTTTCGAGAAAGTAACCTTCTTAGTGCCGAGTTCTTCACATTCAGGGTTAATCGGAACTTCGATTTCCTCTGTTTTGCCGTCAGGGTAGTTATCAATGATAACCTTGAGCGGATTAAGCACAACCATTGCGCGCTCAGCGTTTTTATTAAGATTATCGCGAACACAAGACTCGAGCAACGAGTAATCAATAACCGAATTTGCCTTTGAAACTCCGATTTTGCCGACAAAATCGCGGATTGCCTCAGCAGGATAACCGCGGCGGCGCATACCTGTTAAGGTTGCCATTCTCGGATCGTCCCAACCGCTTACCAAGCCTTCGTTAACAAGCTTTAAGCAGCGGCGCTTTGATGTAATTGTGTAATTGAGGTTCATTCTTGCAAACTCAATCTGTCTTGGAGCCTCTTCCCAATTGAGCTCTTTTAATGGCCAGTCATAAAGCGGTCTGTGGTCCTCAAATTCGAGTGTGCAGAGCGAGAAAGTAACCTTTTCAGCTGCGTCAGAAAGCGGATGAGCGAAGTCATACATCGGATAAACGCACCATTTGTCACCTGTTCTGTGATGATGCGCGTGAAGCACACGGTAAATAATCCGGTCGCGCATATTAAGGTTAGGTGAGGCCATATCAATTTTTGCACGAAGCACCTTTTCACCGTCGCCAAATTCGCCTGCGGTCATACGCGCAAACAAATCAAGATTTACTTCAACAGAACGGTTGCGGTATGGGCTTTCTTTACCCGGAGTTTCGTAAGTGCCGCGGTACTCGCGGATTTCGTCCGGTGTTAAGTCGCAAACATAAGCCT
>JBGVHY010000159.1:0-6814 GCA_045122755.1 Acutalibacteraceae bacterium
GAGGGCACTCAGGGCTATAGAGCGCTTCGTAATTCAAAGTGTCTTTCTGCTGATGTTAATGCGGCTCACGACCCTACTTTCCCTGATGTTTCCGAACGCAGAAATATGTCATTCATCAACAATGGCGTTGTTATCACAAAATACACAGGTTCAAGAGGTAAGAGCGGCACTTCTGATGCATCTGCTGAGTATATGGGCTTCGTTTCAAAAATGCTTAATGATAATGGAGTTGTTTGGCAGACAGGTGAGCTTGGTAAGGTAGATGCAGGCGGCGGCGGAACAGTTGCAAAATACATTGCAAATATGGATGTTGAAACTGTTGACCTCGGTGTTCCCGTGCTTTCAATGCACTCACCGTTTGAGGTTATCTCAAAGCTTGACCTCTTTATGGCTTACAAAGCATTTATGGCATTTTATAAATAATTAATAATTCTTGTCCTTTTAGCATATATTTAATTGAATATGATGCTAAAAGGACTTGATTTTATGATAAGCTTTACCGCTAAAATTACAAAAACGAGGTTTTTTATTGCAATCGCTTGCTTGCTTATTCCGCTACTGATTTTTTCGGCGGTTTACATATCGCGCGCTGAGAAACAAAGGGAAATCTCCTTTTTTGCAGGCGGGACAACCGCGGAGCGGGTTGCATTTTTAAACCAGTTCGGTTGGGAGGTAGACACAGCCGATGAAACAGTTAAGGATACCGTAATCCCAAGCGTTTTTGATAACGTTTACGAGGCTTATAATAGTATTCAGCTCAGCCAAGGGTTTGATTTGTCTGACTATAAAGGACAGACGGTGAAGCTTTATAATATAAAGGTTAATAATTACCCAAAAAATTCGGAGTATGTTTATGCAACACTGCTTGTACTCGACGGAACGGTTATTGGCGGCGATATTCATTCAACCGAGCTTAACGGCTTTATGCACGGATTGGCTATAGAATGAAGTGCAACCGCGTTGCAATGAATAGTGAATATTGAAGACTCTTCGCTGGTGAATAATGAATAAATTCGGTATCGCGTAGGCTTATGTGAAAAGACAGGCATAATGCGCCGAACGGTGTAACAAAAATAAATATAAAAATAGAGAAAATTTATGGAACGAATAGATAAAGTTATATCAAATCAGATGTGCGTGTCGCGTTCTGATGCACGAAGACTTATAAAAATAGGTAAAGTCATATTGAACGGTGAGCGCGTAAAAGCCTTTGATACAAAGGTTGATGAAAATTCGGATATTATCGTAAACGGTCAGCCTTTGCGCTTTGCCGACAAGGTTTATATTATGATGAATAAAGCACAGGGTGTTGTCTGCGATGATAAGGGGAAATTCCCTTATGCGCCCGATGTTCTGCCCGATGAACTCAAGCGAAAAGACCTTTTTTGTGTCGGCAGACTTGATAAGGACACAACGGGGTTGTTACTTATCACGAACGACGGTGACTTTGCGCACAAGGTTATCACACCGAAAAAGCATATTGAAAAGTCTTACCTAGCAACTTTAGCTGAATCGATTACAGATGAAAATATAAAGCTTGCTGAAAAGGGAATGACTCTTGCAGACGGGACAGAGCTGATGAGCGCAAAAATAGAGGTGGTAACCGACGATCGCAAGACTGTGCGTTTTATTATAAAAGAGGGAAAATATCATCAAATTAAACGTATGGCAGGCGCATTTGAGAATAAAATTGAAACTCTGCACCGCGAGCGAATCGGTGCGCTCAGTCTTGATGAAGAGCTTGAAATAGGACAAGCGCAGGTGATTTCAGCTTCAATTGCTAAAAAAGTATTTGCATAAACAAATTGTGTGTTTTTACCAATTAATTAATGATTTTTTAACATTTTGACGAGAAAATCGACGAAATATCACTTTTTTGCAGTTTTTGTTGTGAATTTTGCATAATAATTGTTGTTCTTTTTTGGCAGATTAATTTATTGCAATTTTTACGTGTATATGGTATCATTATCAATGACAAACAGGGTTGGAAGCCCTATTTATATTAGGAGGAAAGCATATGGCAGGCTTATCTTTAAAAGGTATTTATAAAAAATATCCTGGCGGCGTTATCGCTGTTTCGGATTTTAACCTTGAAATCAAAGATAAAGAATTTATTGTATTAGTAGGACCTTCAGGTTGCGGTAAATCTACAACTCTTCGTATGATTGCCGGTCTTGAAGAAATTTCAGAGGGTGAACTTTACATAGGCGACCGTCTTGTAAATGACGTTGCTCCAAAAGACAGAGATATTGCGATGGTATTCCAGAACTACGCTCTTTATCCTCATATGTCGGTATTTGAGAATATGGCATTCGGTCTTAAGCTCCGTAAAACACCTCGTGATGAAATCAAACGTCGTGTTGATGAAGCTGCTAGAATTCTTGATATCGCTCATTTGTTAGACAGAAAACCAAAGGCTCTTTCAGGTGGTCAGCGTCAGCGTGTAGCGCTCGGTCGTGCACTTGTTCGTGAACCTCAGGTATTCTTGCTTGACGAGCCGCTTTCAAACTTGGATGCTAAGCTTCGTGCTCAGATGAGAACCGAGCTTACAAAGCTCCATCAGAGACTCGGCACTACATTCATCTATGTAACTCATGACCAGACAGAGGCTATGACAATGGCTGACAGAATCGTTGTTATGAAAGACGGTCTTATTCAGCAGGTTGATACTCCTCAGCATCTTTACGATACTCCTGTTAACACATTCGTTGCTGGATTTATCGGTTCACCTCAGATGAACTTTATCGATGCTAAAGTTCTTAAAGAAGGCGAAGACTTCTTTGTAGAATTCGGTTCTGAAGATACAAAACGCCGTCTTGGTGTTAAATTTAAAATTAAGCTTCCTGCTTACAAAAACGCTAAGGGTCAGCTTGATGCTTACGTTGATAAGGAAGTTATTATGGGTATCCGTCCTGAGCATATCCATGACGAGCCGAAGCTCTTAAAAGAGTTCCCGGACGGTAAAGTTGTTGCTAACGTTGAGGTTACAGAGCTTATGGGTGCTGAAACATACCTCTATGTTAACTGCGAAACACATTATCTTACAGCAAGAGTTGCTCCTACAACTACTGCTAAAATGGGTGAAGAAATCGATATCACATTCGAGCCTGATAAAATTCACCTCTTTGATAAAGATACTGAAATGGCAATCTGCCACTAATTTAAAACATTTCAAAACCGCTTACCTTTCGGTAAGCGGTTTTGTGATTTTTATCGATAGCCTAATCTAGTAACAATTGCAACGAGAGAAGACTCGCGGTGACTTGAATTTAAATCTTATTCTTTTGCGATTTTGAAAACAGCGTTTTTATGCTTATAGCTATCAGTATTCCACCGAAAATTTTTGATAAAACCGAAGTTTCGATAACTCCGCTTAAATATACGCCCAATCCCGAGCCGAGAAGCCCTGGGATTGCCAGAGAAAGAGCTTTTTTTATATCAATCTGCTTGTTGCGAACGTAAATTATCACCGAAAAAAGTGCAATTGGGATAAAGAAAATCAGGTTGATAACAGACGCATTTTCTCGGGTAAAATTCATAAAAAAAGTGAGAAAAACTATCAAAACACCGCCGCCTCCGACCCCGAGACTTCCTACTGCACCGCTTAAAAATCCGCCAATAATTAAAATGAGTATTTCCAATGCTTTCACCCCTTGAAAAACATTCGTATGCCTGCGTAAATCATAAATCCGCAGAAAATCTTCTTGAGTAGTTCGCAGGACATCTTTTTCATCATAAATGTGCCGAGCATTGCACCTGCAAGTCCCGAAGGGATAAGGAAAAGCAGATTTTTAAAATCAATTTCGGTTTTAAATAGATAAAGCACCGCTGAAAGCACGCAAAGCGGAAGAATTATCGCAATCGAGGTTGTCTGCGCTTGCTTTTGGTCAAGACCATAGTGTTTTAATACCTCTACTGCAGCTATTCCGCCTCCTGCACCGAAAAGACCGTTTAAAACACCTATAAGTATGCCGTAAAGCGCGAAAATTACATTGTTTTTTGCTGTTTTTTTCAAAATTATCAGCAGTCCCTTTTTTGTGGTTTTTATTAGTTTTCCCAAAAAAGCTTCAAATTCTTAAATTTTGAGTTAAAATTATTGACTATTGCGCTCGGTTGATGTAAAATTAATCTAATAGAATGATTATTAGTTTAACTTTTTATATATGTGAAGTTTATGGAGGCAATGGAATGTCTGAAACAAAAAAGCTGGTTGCTTTAATGTTAATAGTTGTTTTTTCGCTTTCGCTTGTCGCTTGCAATCCCAGCGCAGTCAGCGAACCTGATAATTCTACCGCATCACCTACTGATGAGGCAACCGATTCGGTTGCCTCAACACTCGGCGAGTCGACTACTACCGTATCGGGTAAGACGGAGAATAATGAAAATACCGAAAAAACCGACGAAATGCAAGGAAATGTTTCTTCGGATTCTTTCTATAGTGTAGAACGTACTACAAACAAAGACGGGAATGCTACTGATGAGTTTATTAAAAGCATTGAAGGCTTTACTTTGAAAATTCTTTTCCCTTGGGAAGATATTTACGACAATAAAAAGGTACAAAAAGCTGCAAAGGCTTCGATTAATGAGGTTGAAAAGCTCTACGGAGTGCAAATAAAAGAAAAAAGCCAGTATAATAATTATTATGAAAATCTGGCATCGGAATTAGCCGCCGGAACCTGCGAAAACCACATTTATTATGCCAAAAGCGGTAATTTTGCATCGTATTTTCATAACGGCTACATTGCCGACCTTACCGACGGAATGAAAGAATCAGGCGTTGATATGTATGAGCCTTGGTATGTTTCAGATGCAAAAGGTTTTCTCAATATCGACGGCAAGCAGTACGGCTGGATAGGTTATGAAGAGAATTTCACAATGCCTTACTGCATTATTTACAACAAAAAACTGCTTAATAAAAAGGGACTTCGAGACCCTGCTAAGCTTGCCGAGGACGGCAAATGGACATGGGATACGCTGAAGACATATGCGAAAGCGTTTGACAATGATAAAAAGATAACAGGCTTTTACGGCGGAGGTATTAATATGTTCGCCGCAATCGCCGAACAGTACGATACAAAACTTTCTAAGGTTTCAAAGGGCACTCAGCCTACAACCAATGTAAATGATTCCAAGCTTGTTGATGCGCTTACAGAGTACGGCGAATGGGTTTCGTCAGACGATGCTTTTTGTGAAATATTCAGCGATAAATCTGAGGAATATGCAAAAAAACAGCTTAGCAAAGGCAAAATCGCTATGTACTACGGCGCTTTTGAGGATATCAAGGCGCTTGAAGACAGCTCTACTGCAAAAAATATAGGTATTGCGCCGTTCCCGACAAAAGATGAATCAAATACATATACAAACATAAGCACCCCTGAGTATGTATCGTTTATACCGATTACTCATCAGGCTGATGTAGCAAAAATCCTCTTTATCAGAAATGAATATTACCGTTACAACTATCAATATGCATCAAAGAATTTGCTGTATAAGCTGGAAACATATCTCGGTGATAACGATGAGGTTATAACAAATATGGCGGATATCTGGTTCGGTAGAGAAGGAAATACAACTCAATTTTGCTGGACAGCGCTTTGCGAGTCAAATGATGCCCAGGTTACAACCGAGAGCCTTTTAACAGATATCGAAAGCGAAATTCTTGACGCAGAGAGTGCTGTGAATAACAAAAGAAATGCCCTTACCGCGTCTTATGCTGAACTTTGGAAGGGTCACAGAATAACAGGAAATGTTTAAATTTTAACTAACTTTGCACAAAAACCGTAATTTGTTACGGTTTTTGTTTTTTTATTGAAGAAAAAATATTGACTATTTGCTAATTTTGTTGTAAAATTAATCTGTACAGTAATCTGGTGTGGATATGATCATACCAGCTGTGAAGAAATTTAATTGGAGGTAATAAAATGTCAAAAATCACAAGAATTATCGCATTGATGTTGACAGTGTTGTTCGCATTGTCACTTGTGGCATGTGGCGGTGATGAAGGCGGCGAAGTTGAATCAACCACAGCTGCAACAACAGCTGCAGCTGATGAAACAACAGAAGCTGTTGTAACTGAAGCCGGTGAAACAACCACAACTACAGTAAGCGATAAGACTACTAAAACCAAAAAACAGGACAGTAAAACAACTACTAAGGCTGATCAAAAGGACGATTTGGCAGACGGTAGAGCCGACATTTCAACAACTGGCGCGCTTATCGAGCGTACTACCAATAAAGCAGGAAACGCTTCAGCTAAGTTTGTTAAAAGTCTTAAAGGTTTCACTTTGAAGATTCTCTATCCTTGGGAGAACATCTACGGTGATAAAAAATGTCAGAAATCTGCAGAAGCTTCAATCAAAGAGGTTGAAGACCTTTACGGTGTAAAAATCGAAGAAGAAGGCCAGTTTAATAAATACAACGAAAACCTTGCTTCTGAGCTTTCAGCTAAAAACTGTGAAAACCACATCTACTATGCACAGGGTGGTTACTTCCCATCATATTTCCAGAAGGGTTACATTGCTGACCTTACAACTGCTATGAGAGAAGCAGCTGTTGACTTCAACGATCCTTGGTACATTTCAGATGCTAAAGGCTTCCTTAACATCGATGGTAAACAGTACGGCTGGGTTGCTTACGAAGATGAGTACACAATGCCTTACTGCATTATCTACAACAAGAAACTTCTTAACAAAAAGAAACTCGCAGACCCTGCTAAACTTGCTGAACAAGGCAAATGGACTTGGGATACTCTTGAGAAATATGCTAAGAAGTTTGCTAACGATAAATCTGTAGACGGTTTCGTTGGAAGCGGTGT
>JBGVHY010000160.1:0-7484 GCA_045122755.1 Acutalibacteraceae bacterium
TTACATAAGGTGAAATAAAAAGTCCAGAAATTTAAAAGGTAATTTATTTTTGTTTACTGCGGCACTTTTTTGGGGCAGTACATTCGTTGCTCAGGAATTAGCCGCTAAAACTTATCATTTAGGCGCTTTTACTTATCAGTCAACACGAATGTTAGTCGGCTCGATTGTACTTTTACCGCTTATTTGGTTTATGACTCATATGTCAAAGAAAAACGGTACATATAAAAAGCCTACAAAAGAGGATAATAAATTATTAATAATCGCAGGTGTGGTTTGCGGTGTAATTCTTTGTGTTGCAGCTTGCCTTCAGCAGTTCGCGATTGAAGACCCGAATACAAATTCAGGCAAAATCGCGTTTATCACCGCTATGTATATCCTTATTGTGCCGATTATTTATTTCTTTTTCGGTAATAAAATCAGCCTTCGCGTAATTGTTGCGGCTTTGATGGGCGCTGTAGGTCTGTTTTTCCTTTCAGTAAAAGCAGGGCAGGGATTTTCTTCAATTACTTACGGCGACATCTTAGGTATGCTTTGTGCTTTGGGTTTTTCGGCGCATATTCTTGTGATTGATTATTTCGGTCCTAAGGTAGACGGTATTAAGCTATCGTCATTGCAGTTTTTTGTCTGCGGAGTGCTTGCGCTTATTCCTACAATTTTGATTGAAAAACCTCAGATTTCGGATATTCTTAGCTGCTGGGGACCAATCCTTTATGCAGGTGTTTTCTCCTGCGGTATCGCTTATACATTTCAAATTCTCGGTCAGCAGAATACCAATCCGACTGTTGCTTCAATTTTAATGAGTCTTGAGTCGGTTTTCGGTGTGCTTACTGGTATGATAATACTCGGCAATATCCCTACAACCCGCGAGGCAATCGGTTGTGTGATAATGTTCACCGCGATTATCATTTCTCAACTTCCTGTTAAGAAAAAAGAACCGAAAACCCTATAAATAAAGGAAAAGCAACTGAAAGTTTACATTAAAATTCTCATTTGTAACATCAAAATTGGTGGTGTTTTACATCGTGCAACCGTATAATTAAGGCAAACAAATTCAAAGGAGGAAGACCCAAATGAGTTTTGGAACAAATCTTCAACATCTAAGAAAAACAAACAATTTAACACAGGAGCAGTTTGCCGAAAAAATGCTGGTTTCTCGTCAAACGGTATCAAAATGGGAACAGGATTTATCCTATCCCGAAACTGAGAAAATCGTATCCATATGCGATATGTTTGACTGCAATATGGATATGTTACTTCGCGGAGATTGCACTGAGATTAATGATAATAAGATTGATGAATATAATTCTCATATGAATTTTTTCACTTTCTGTATCGCTTTTGCAACCTTTTTCTTTCTTTTCGGTGTTTCATTGTTATTATTTATGTTTTATCTCGGAGTCAGCGAAACTGTCGGAACTGCGGTGCTTTTAAGCTGTATCGCGGTATCAGTGGGTTTTTATATTGTGAGCGGTATCCGTCATGATGATTACTTGAAAAATAATAAAGATTTAAAGTTTTCTCAAGATAAAGAAAAAGTAGAGAAGTTTAATAAAAAATTCCCGTTTTTGATTGCCATTCCTACAATTATGATACTTATAGGTGTAGTATGGTTGGTAGTATTCGCAGAATTTATAGGTGAAAATGAGCGTTTGGGTGCATTGTTTACATCGTTATTTATGCTTGATATTGCGGTTTCGGTTGCGATTTATATTTTTGCAGGAATGCAAAAATCAAAATATGATTTAGAAGAAGTAGGCAATAAGGAATTATCCGAAGAGGAAGAGAAAATTAAGAAGAAAAAAGAAAAATACAGCAGTATAATTATGCTTATCGCAATAATCGTTTTCTTTATCTTAGGTTTTGCATTTAATCTTTGGAATATCAGTTGGATAGCCTTCCCAATAGGCGGTATCCTCTGCGGAATTGTAAGTGAAATACTAAAAAAATAATATATACAAGCAAAAATCCCTTTCCTTTACGGAAAGGGATTTTTCTATTTTTTCGCCCAGGTTGATGGGGAAAATGCTATTAATATAGGATAAATTTCAAGTCTGCCTAGCAGCATTGCGATTGATAATACGAATTTTGAAATGCCTGAGTAAGCTGCGTAGCTTGAAGCAGGGCCTACTGCGCTGAAACCGGGGCCTACGTTGTTAAAACAAGCCGCGGTAGCGGAAACATTGGTTTCAAAATCAAACGGCTCAAAAGAGAGCGTCAAAAAGATTACAACAAACAGTACAACGTATAATGCAAAATAGTTTGCAACGCTGTTGAGAGTATGATTTTCAATCTTTTTACCGTCAAGCTTGATTACACCGACTGAGCGCGGATGAAGCATATGCAGAAATTCACGTCTTATCATTTTACCTAAAATAATAATTCGTGAAATCTTAAGACCGCCTGCGGTTGAGCCCGCACAGCCGCCAAAGAACATTAAAAGAAACAGAATAGCTTTAGAAAGCTCAGGCCATAGGTTAAAATCAGCCGTTGTATAACCTGTTGTTGAAATGATTGATGATGTCTGAAAAGCCGCGTTGCGAAGCGCCGTAGAAAAGTTTTCGTACATCGGGTAGATGTTACAGGTAATAGCCGCAATAGAAATGCCGACAATTACAATAAAAGTCCAAAGCTCGCTGCTTTTAAAAACGGCTTTAAAATGACGGGTGAGAGCTAAATAATAAAGGTTGAAATTAAGCGAGAAAATCAGCATAAATATTGCAATTACCCATTGTAAATAAGGATTATAGCCAGCAATACTGTCAGCCTTTATACCAAAACCGCCCGTACCTGCAGTGCCGAATGCGTGTACCGCGCTGTCAAACAACGACATACCGCCGAAAAGCAAAAATACAATCTCAATTATTGTCATTACGATATAAATTAAGTAAAGAATTTTTGCAGTTTCTTTTAATTTAGGCACTAATTTGCCTACAATTGGACCTGGCACTTCTGCACGCAGAAGATGAATTGAACGGTCTGATGCGCTCGGAATAATTGCCATTACAAACACAAGTACACCCATACCGCCGACCCAGTGAGTGAAGCTTCGCCAGAAAAGCAGACCTTCACTCATAGACTCAACATCGGTTAAAATTGAAGCGCCTGTGGTTGTTAAACCGCTGACGGTTTCAAAAAATGCATCAATATAATTAGGGACTTCTCCGCTTAAATAAAAAGGGAGTGCGCCGATTGCCGACATTGCAAGCCATACTATAGCAACAATTACAAAGCCTTCTTTAGCATAAATCATATGATTGCTCGGTTTTGAAAACGCGGTAAGCAAGCCACCGATAGCAACCGCGATGCCGATTGTTATTAAGAATGCTAAGATGCTTTTGTTTTGATATATTATAGAAACCGATAAAGGAAGTAACAACAAAACAGCTTCGACTAAAATCATTTTACCGGTTAAATTAAAAACCATTCTACGATTCATTATAAACCCCTAAATTACTTTAAAATATCCGCTAAATCCTGAAGACGCTGATTGCTTGCGAGAACAATTACTCTGTCACCTGAGGAAATAGTATCATCACCTGACGGGATAATTGTTTTTCTGCCTCTTATAATGCCTGCAATAAGAATATTAGGCTTTAATGTAAGCTCTTTGAGCGGAATATCAATAACCTCAGAGTCAGGTGCAACGTTAAACTCAAGTGCCTCGGCTTTACCGTCCATCAATTTGTAAAGCGTTTCAACATTGCTACCGACAGAGTTTTTAAGCGCTCTTGCGTAACGAATCATAATATTTGAAGTAGTATCCTTAGGCGAAATCACGCAGTCAAGACCAAGTTTTTCAGCCATTGAGGCAAGCTCATGGCGGTTTACCTTTGAGATAACCTTCGGTACATTCTGAGATGCGGCAAACAGGGAAATAAGAATGTTTTCCTCGTCCATACCCGTAAGCGCAACAAATGCATCAACGTTATTAAGACCTTCTTCAAGCAAAAGCTCCTGTCCTGCACCGTCACCGTTGATAACAACCGCTTTTGGAAGCAGTTCGCAAAGTTCTCTGCAACGCTGACGGTCGGATTCGATGATTTTAACCGATGCGCCGATATTTGTCAGCATTTTTGCAAGATAAATCGCGGTCATACTTCCGCCGAGAATCATAACACTTTTCGCCTGTTTCTGCAAAAGACCGACTTTTTTAAGCAGTTTTCCCATTTCAGCGGGAGTTGCCGCAATGTGAATTTTATCCTGTGCATTAAGCACAAAATTACCGTCAGGAATATGTGCCTCGTTATCTCGCTGAACAAGGCAGATAAGCACCTTTGCCTTGCAAAATCCGCTTAAATCAGCAAGCTTCATTCCGTTTAGTGCTGATTCTTCACGAATTTTCATTTCAACCATTTCAAAGTTACTTCTTGAAAAATATTCAATTCTTGCGGCTGATGGGAGTTTTAAAATGTTAAAAAGCTCTCTTGCGGCGAGTAACTCAGGGTTGATAGACATAGAAAGTCCCAACTGCTGACGCATAAAGCCTAAGCTTTTGTCATTATACTGAGGGTTGCGTATGCGCGCAATAGTGTGCTTAGCGCCCATTTTTTTAGCCATAAGACAGCTGAGCATATTAAGTTCATCTGAGTGTGTAACCGCAACAAAAAGCTCGGCTTTTTCAACGCACGCCTCTGAAAGTGTTTCACAGTCCGCGGCATTACCGTGAACGCCGATAACATCATAAATATTAGTGATTTCATTGATTACATTGATATCGCTATCGATAGCGGTAATATTAAGGTCCTCAGTAACAAGACTTCCGATTATAGATTCACCGATTTTACCGCAACCTGCAACAATAATATCCATCTCAATACATCCTCTTTGAAAATTATACACAAACATTATATCACATTGTTTATTTTTTGCAAGTGTTATAAAAATAAAAAACGGTTGATTTTGACAATCAACCGTTTTTGCCGTAATTTATCGTGAACCGCCGCCGATGCCACCACCTGAGAATCCGCCGCCACCGCCAAATGAGCTTCTTCCGCCCGAGCCGGCGCTTCTTGCCGCTTCACCGCTCCTCATAGCGTTGTAGGTGAGCATACTGTAAGTATGAGCAAGCCATATTGTGTTATCATAGCGTTCAAATTCAGGAAGTTTTTCAGGGTATACCTTTTTGAATTGCTCGAGCACCTTGTCAGCAATATCAAACATAGTCGCATAAACAAGATAATCTTCCCATATAGCGCTTTCCTCAATACCACGTTCGGAAATAAGCGAGAAATCAAGCAGATACTTTTTAAGACCTGCAACCTCGCTTAATTGCTGTTTTGTGTAATCAGAACTCTTGTAGATATTTGAATTGACCGCACCTGCGCGTTTAACCTTCATTTCACCGTCATCAGAGGCGTCGTTTATAAAATCGCGAAGCTTTTCGGGGTGCTTCTCGCAATACTTTTTAAGCTCTTTTTCCTGTAACAATCCGTCTTCACCTGCGGCTGCAAATAAAACATTATAAAGCCTTGATTCAGGTGTACCGGGGTTATTCGGCGGATAGCACATTTTAAGATGAACTTTATTTTTCTCTTTACCGAAAAATCCTATATCTGTTTCATATATAGGCTCGATACATCCCGTGTTTATAAGCCTTAAAATTGTTGCTCCAATAATTGTGCTTTCATCTTTTGTTTGCTTGTATTTCTTTGAAACAAAATAAGCAATCTCCATGTCATCATTACAAGGAGTATCTCTGAAATAATCAGTTTCTTCAACAAATCTCTTGATTTTACTGTTGATATACAAAGTGTGAGAAAGCGCGACTATAACAATGATAATGCAAATACCCGCAATTATACCTAAAATAACGAAAAGTGCAGTTAAATCCTCAGAATTATCGCCGTAGCTTGAACCTTCCTTAGCGGTTTTGAGAAGTTCTTCAAAAGATTCCTCTTCGCCGATTCTATCAGGATTTAGAGTGCCTTTTTCAAATCCCACAACGACATTTACATATCGGTCACCGCTATCAAGAGGCGTTTCGGTGTAAGCCATAATTCCTATATTTTTAACAAACTCTATTCTTCCGTTATATCCGAAAGCGTAAATATCACAAATTTCATCATTAAAAACTAAATCGTTTTCATTGCCTGTATAGGCTTCGTTTGCAATAAAAAGCTTTACATCGGTAGGGTAGCAGTTCATTTCGCGATTAACAAACTGAAAATTAAATCCGTCTTTATCATCATAAGCACCTACAAGACCTATAATGTCATAAGAAAACCAGTATTCATTTTCTCCGTATTCACCGATACCGTAGCAAAGCTCATATCCTACATCAGTTTCGACAACACCGCACTTGCGCGCCTTATCTTCACGGTCAGCTTCAATATCCCACTCGTCAAGAATTTCAAATTCACCGATTTTATCCCATGCCTTGAAATTCGTAACATCCATACCGTCAGCGAAATTACCTATAGGCAGATAGTTCTCAGTACCTTCATAAAACGAGCCATACCATCTTTGAACAACTGTTGCATCGCCGTTTTCTCTTATAGTAACTGCAATATCAATATCAAAAGTGTTGTCGGCTGCCACAGTTATGCTTAATGTGCTGATAATAAGAATAAAAGCAGCTAAAACACAAAATATTTTCCTTTTCATTATTTCATACTCGGCATCGAAGCCTTCTCCTGTTCAGCTTCAAGATAATCACGTTTTGAAAATCCGAGCATGCCTGCAACCATAGAGGTTGGGAACATACGAATCTGTCTGTTAAGCTTTGTAACAGAGTCGTTGTAAATAAGTCTGCTCTGACGGACTTTATTTTCATATTCGTTAACGCTGTCCATTGTTTTGATATAATTCTGGTTAGCCTTCAAATCAGGATAGCTTTCAGCAACTGCCATAATCTTGCCTAAAGCATTAGTAATTATATTTTCCTGAGCCGCAACATCATTTGGTGTGCTCTCAGCAGTGATTGTGCGTCTTTCCTTAATAGTATCAGAAATAGTTTTATATTCGTGCTCAGCGTAGCCTTTTGTAAGGTCGAGCAACGCTGTGAGCGCATCCCAACGTGAAGAAAGCTGAACGCCGATCTGTGACATAGCATTATTAATGTTTTCGTCCATTGTAGCGAGTTTTCTCTGTGTTGAAACAAACCACAGCACAGCAACTAAAATTAAGAAAACAATAATTCCTCCAATAATGTAACCCATAATAAAAACCTCTTTTCTAAAATTTAATAGAATAATTGTACCATATTAAGATATGTTTGTCAAAACAAATTGATGTTTTAAGGCATTTATGTTATGGTTGAGGCACAATAGGGACAAAAACATACTGATCTTACATTATTTTATTTAAAAAATAAGGTAAGGCAGGAATAGCCGTCATACTTTTGGCAGTTTTACTGCTTAAAAACAGAGTTTTCAACTGCGTTTTCTTTGGTATGATTTTCAATATATCGGTATGATTTTTGTCATACCATCAAAAATAGAGTTATCTCGTAATTTAGGGATAACTCTATTTGCATATATAACTTG
>JBGVHY010000161.1:0-3129 GCA_045122755.1 Acutalibacteraceae bacterium
ATGGCATCTGCTAAAAAGTATGTAGGTAAAAATATTGAGCTTAATACCAAGCCTGAAATTACATTTGAAATTGAGCTACAGAACGGTCAGATTGATGTTATCACTTATACAAAGTATAATGAAAATTACTACCTTCATAAACTCAACGGAATTGGTGATGAGTTAATTCCTACACGAACAATTGAATTGTTGATTCAGAACTATGAAAAACTCAGAAAAGGTGAGGATGTAGACTCGCCGAATAATCAACAGTAAATTTTTAGAGGGATTTTATTCAAAAATCCCTCTTTTTTTATTGAAAAAAAGAAAATTTTTAAAAAAATTAATGGTAAACTATATAAAAGTGTGTTATAATATTTTTCAATAGTCTTATTGTGGAGGATTAGTTTTAAATGCAGATTAAAAATTTATCAAACGGTGTTGAGGGTTGTAATTTAGATACTTCTAAATTTAAAACCTCAAGAATCAGTATAAATATGTTTGTAAAAGCTGATGAAAAGGATATTTCGGCTTATTCATTATTGCAGATGATGCTTGTCAGTGCTACAACTGAGTATCCTGATTATACATCACTTAATGCTGCTTTGAATGAGCTTTATGGTGCGGCATTGTACAGTGATGTTGTAAAATTCGGTGATATGAGAATTATCAAATTCGTCATCGCGTTTTTAGATGATAGATTTGCACTTAATAATGAAAGAATTTCTAATAAAGCGGTTGATTTGCTGCTGTCTGCTATTTTTAATCCACCGCTTAAAGACGGTAAATTCAAAACAGAAGATTTTGAGAATAATAAAAGGCTTTTAATCGAGCAAATCAGCGGAGAAATTAATGATAAAAGACGCTATGCAATTCTAAATACCGAAAAAGCAATGTACGAAAACGAGCTTGCAGGTATCCCGAGATACGGCACAGTTGAAACTGTTCAGGAGCTTACTAACGAAGAGGTAGTCGCTGCTCATCAAAAACTTTTAAAAGAAGCATTTGTCAGAGTTAATATGATATCTCAGTCTGAGCCTGATAATGTGTTTAATGCTATAGGTGAGAAGTTTTCTTCTCTTGACAGAGATGTGCAAAAAGTGAATTTTTCCACTCGTCACATTACCGACTCTGATATTAAAAACATTGAAGAGCACCTTGATGTAACTCAAGGAAAACTCTGCTTAGGTTTTACAGTTGATACAGACGGAACAAGAGTTGATATTGCTAAAGCGGCTATTTTTGTTGATATGTTTGGCGGCGGTCCGTATTCTAAGCTTTTTACAAATGTAAGAGAAAAACAGAGCTTATGCTACTACTGTGCCGCAAGATTTGACAGTAGAAAATCATCATTTATAGTTGACAGCGGTGTCTTAGAAGAAAACCGCGAAAAAGCGTATAACGGTATTTTGGAACAGCTTGAAGAACTTAGAAAAGGCAACTTTACTGACGACGAATTAAATGCTTCTAAAATGTCTATCTGCGATGCAGTTGCTTCTGTTTCGGATTTGTCTTCCAGTCTTGATAATTGGTACGCAATGCTTACCTTTGACAAGGATGAAACAATAGAAACTTATATTGAAAAAATCAATAATGTATCAAGAGAAGATGTTATCCAAAAAGCTAATTCAGTAAAACTTGATACAGTATATTTCCTCGGCGGACTTAAAGGAGGAGAGAGCTTATGATTAATGAATTTGTAAATCAGAATATCGGCGAAACTATTAAGGTTTATACTCATAAGTCGGGACTCAAAGTATACGTCTGCGAGAAAAAAGATTATTCTTCTTCCTATGCGATTTTCGGAACAAGATACGGCTCGATTGATACTAAATTTAAAGTATCAGGCGGTGAATTCATTGAAGTACCTGAAGGTATTGCACATTATCTTGAGCACAAGCTTTTTGAGTCCGAGGAGCAGGACGCTTTCGAGCGTTTTGCTAAAACAGGTGCTGCGGCAAATGCTTTTACTTCGTTTGACCGCACTTGTTATTTGTTCTCTTGCTCATCAAAATTTGAAGAAAACTTCAGAATTTTACTTGATTTTGTGCAACACCCGTATTTTACCGAGGAAACTGTGAGAAAAGAACAGGGTATTATCGGTCAGGAAATTAATATGTATGATGATAATGCAGGCTGGAGAGTGCTTTTCAATCTTCTTTGCGCAATTTATAAGGTACACCCTGTAAGAATTGATATTGCCGGTACTGTTGAGTCAATTGCAAAAATCAATGCTGAGCTGTTGTATGATTGCTACAACACTTTCTATAATCTTAATAATATGTTTATCTGCGTTGCAGGTAATGTAGATGCTGAAAAAGTATTTTCGCTTTGTGATGAATTACTGCTTGATAAAGAGAAAATTAAGATTGATCGCTTTATGCCTAAAGAAGAGGAGAGTGTAGTTGATGATAAGGTCGAGATTACACTTCCTGTCGGCATTCCAATGTTTGCAATCGGTTATAAAGAGAAATGCGATGCTCCTCAGAAAACAGTTAAAGAAAAAATACTTACCGAAGTTGTGCTAAAATGTCTTTTTGGTAATGACGGTAAGCTTTATAAAGAGCTGTTTGACAGCGGTTTAATTAACGATAACTTCGGAACTGAGTACTTTACAGGCTATGGTTATGCCAGCGTTATCGTTGAGGGTGAGTCAAATAATCCTGAAAAGGTACGAGAGATTATTAATACTCATATTAATAATGCTAAGAAAAATGGATTAGATGAAACGGTTATAAATAGATGTATAAAAGCTTTCTACGGTAAATGTGTTAGTGATTATAACTCGGTTGAGAATATCGTTATGAATATGGTTGAATCAGCATTCAATGATACAGGTGTATTTGATGACCTTGAAATTTTAAGAAGCATTACCGCTGATGATGTAAATAACAGACTTTTGGAGATACTCAATACTGAAAATTCTTCAATTTCAATTGTGAATAAAAAGGAGATGTAAAAATGATTAGCGCATTAAAGTATTTCTTTTTCGGATTTGAGTTTGAACTTGACCCGATAGCGTTTACCATTCCCGGAACTTCATGGGGAGTTTACTGGTACGGAATTTTAATTACTCTCGGCTTTGTTTTAGCAGTTATTTACGGAATGAGAAGAGCTAAAAAATTCGGTATTGATTCTGATAGACTTCTT
>JBGVHY010000162.1:0-8630 GCA_045122755.1 Acutalibacteraceae bacterium
TACCAAGGATTCTTGATGCCATTCTGTCAGGGTGGAACTCCTCTAAATCGCCGAGTTTTTCGCCTGTACCGACGAATTTAATCGGCTTGCCTGTAACCTCTCTTACTGAGAGCGCCGCACCGCCTCGGGTGTCGCCGTCAAGCTTAGTAAGGATAACACCGCTGATTTCAAGCGTTTCATTAAAACTTTTTGCAACATTAACCGCGTCCTGACCGGTCATCGAGTCAATAACGAGCAAAATCTCATTAGGCTCGGCAACCTTGCAAACACGTTTAAGCTCATCCATAAGCTCTTCATCAATATGAAGTCGGCCTGCGGTATCGAGGATAACAAAATCATTACCGTAGTCGCGAGCGTGCTTGATAGCCGCTGCTGCAATTTTTTCAGGTTTTTCTGTGCCCATTTCAAAAACCGGGACACCGACCTGTTCACCGACGATTTTCAACTGTGAAATAGCCGCCGGACGGTAAATATCACAAGCAACGAGCATCGGACGATGACCTTTTGATTTAAGGTATTTACCGAGCTTTGCAGAATGAGTGGTTTTACCTGAACCCTGAAGACCGCACATCATAATAACGGTAGGAATTTTTGAAGAAGTATTCAAACGGCTGTTTTCGCCGCCCATCAAAGCAGTTAACTCCTCATTAACGATTTTCACAACCATCTGAGCAGGAGTTAAGCTTTCCATAACCTTTTCACCGATACAACGCTCGGTTACTTTATTGGTAAAATCTTTAGCTACCTTGTAGTTAACATCAGCCTCGAGGAGCGCTAAGCGCACTTCACGCATGGCACTTTTAACATCAGCCTCGGAAAGCTTACCTTTTGAACGGATTTTTTTAAACGCCGCACCGATTTTCTCTGACAAACCTTCAAATGCCATTTCGCTTTAAGCCTCCTCTTTATAAATAATTCGCTTTATTTTTTCTGCCGATTTTGTAGGCTCTTCACCGTTTAAAATCTTCTGAGCCTCATCATAAATCTGGTTAAAACGCTCATTTATAAGCAATTTTTCCTCAAATTTAATCAGCTGGTCCTTCGCTCGTTTTACTATATCGTAAACGCCCTGACGTGTAATGCCCTCATTTTCGGCAATCTCAGCGAGAGATAAATCATCATTATAATAAAATTCCAAAAAAGCGCGCTGCTTATCGGTAAGCAAGCCGCCGTATAAATCAAGAAGGAACGAAATATCAAGGTTTTTTGATGCCATTTCATTCACTCCTGTGCTTTGAAATTTATAACTGCAAAGTATTTTTCCTTTGCACCTCGAAAATTCTACCACAACTCGCTCTCTTTGTCAAGTGTTTTTTTAATTATTCCTTGTAATAAGGCGCTTTTTATGTTAAAATATATTCAAAAGCTGAATTTTCCTTCAGTACTTTTTAAAAGGACGTTAAAATTGAGAAGATTAATACTATTTATTTCGGTATTATGCGTTATTTTGTGTTCCTGTGGCGGTGAACCGATTGAAAATACAAATTACACGCACTATAACATAATACCGACCACACAAACTACAACTACCACCGCTTTGCAAACGACGGCTAGCTCAAACGCAACACAATCCCCAGCCCCGTCGGCAGGCAATACAAAAGCAGAAACAGAGAAAGCAGGAAACAGTGCTAAACCGTCACAAACCAAAACCGTAAAAAAGGCTAAGGCGACAAATAAAGCCGTTGTAATCAGCGAAACTCCAAAAGGCTCTGCTGTTTTAGTCGCATCGACAAGTTCCACAGAAAGCATTTGCGAAACCTTTGTCAGCACAAAATCAAACAGGGCAATTGAGCAAAGCGCAACCACCGAGGAAACAACGCAGACGACTACTTTAGCACCGCTTAAAGATACAGATATCTGCTACATCACCGCAAACGGCGAAAAATATCACAGAGAGGGTTGCCGCTATCTTGCGAAAAGCTGTATAGAAATTATCGTAGCTGATGCAAAAGAGCAAGGCTACACACCTTGCAAGGTGTGTAAACCGTAAGGCGATGAGAGTAGAACCTTAACGATTACATTCACATAAATTTGAAGAGAGAGATTTTTATGTCAAACTTAAATCAAACACCATCGGCAAACAGAGTACATATAGGATTTTTTGGCAAGCGGAACGCCGGAAAATCAAGTGTTGTAAACGCGGTTACAGGGCAACAGTTGTCCGTTGTTTCCGATGTTCTCGGCACTACCACCGACCCCGTTAAAAAAGCTATGGAATTACTTCCGATAGGTCCTGTTGTAATTATTGATACACCCGGTTTTGATGATGAGGGCACTCTCGGCGAGCTTCGCGTTAAAAAGACTAAACAGATTCTTTGTAAAACCGATGTCGCTGTGCTCGTAGTAGACGCAACTATTGGCAAAACCGCAGTTGATGAGCAGTTAATCGATATTTTTAAAAGCAAAAGCATTCCTTATATCGTAGTTTATAATAAATCGGATTTGAAATCAGATATCGCGCTTTCGGATAATGAGATACTCGTCAGTGCAGTAGAAAGCACAAATATTTTTGAGCTTAAAGAAAAAATCGGCGCATTGGCAAAACGCGAAGAAGATTATAAAAAAATCTGCTCGGATTTAATAACCGAAAACGATTTTGTAGTGCTTGTCACACCTATCGATTCCGCCGCACCTAAGGGCAGAATGATTCTGCCGCAGGTTCAAACTATCCGTGACATACTCGACGGCAACTGCACTTGTATCGTTGTAAAAGAAACTCAGCTTGAGGATACACTAAAATCTTTAGGCAAAAAGCCGAAAATGGTTATCACCGATTCTCAGGCTTTTGGTTTTGTAAAAAACATTGTCCCGACTGATATTCCGCTGACATCATTTTCAATCCTTTTCGCGCGTTACAAAGGCTTTTTAAACTCAGCAGTAAAAGGTGCAAAAACGCTTGACAGCTTAAACGACGGCGACAAGGTGCTTATTTCCGAGGGCTGCACGCATCACCGTCAATGCGACGATATCGGCACAGTTAAAATGCCGAAATGGATTAAGAATTACACGGGCAAGGACATTCAGTTTTGCTGGACATCAGGCGGTGAATTCCCTGATGATTTGAGCGAGTATAAGCTGGTTGTTCATTGCGGTGCTTGTATGCTTAATGAACGCGAAATGACCTCGCGCAGAAAAAACGCTGACATTCAGGATATTCCGTTTACAAACTACGGCGTGCTTATAGCATTTATGAACGGTATTCTAAAACGCAGTCTTGAAGTTTTACCCGATGTATTAGTATTACTTGATTAAACGCAAAAACCTCCCAAGGGAGGTTTTTGTTATTCAATATTAAGTTTATTTGTAAGTATATGTTTATTAACAATAAAGTAAACTGCCGATGCAATCAAGTTGAAAACGACTGAGAAGATAAACAAAATATGCATCTGCGATAATGTAAGAATTTCAGATTCAATATACATTCCATCAAGGAACAATCCTGAAAGCACCGTTGTAGAAATAAGCTCGATTGTCTCAGCGATCGATGAAATCACAAAATACATACCAATTGATGCTAAAACCTTATGCTTTTTAGCGAGCTGACTACCGAGAGTAATTGAAAGATAAATCAGCAAATATGATGTAACCATCGAAACGAGACATATTACAATCACTTCGATAACCATAATAAAGAAATTGCCTAACGATGCTGAATAATAAGCAGTGAGTTGTTCCCAAGCATAAGAAATCATATCGATTACTTCGTAATTGATAAAGCTTGCCGATGTGCCGAAAAGCACGAAAATAGCCACACCTGCCAAAGTGCAAAGTGCAATAATTATTGTCCAGATAACTCCTGTAAAAAGCTTGCTTAAAATTATCTGACTCTGTTTTACCGGCAAAGTAAATGTAAGATAGCCTTCATCAGTAAAAAGATTTTTGTAGTATCTCTGCATAATAAGGTAAACTGCAATAAAGTTAGCTGAAATTATTGCAACAATGCTGCCGATTATCAGCAATGTGCTACCGCCCATAATCGCCTCAGAGAACAAGCTCTCCTGTGAATAAAAACTTTCAAAGAGAAAGTTTGATTTAAGCAGTAATGCTCCGAATAACGAAAGCAGGATTACCGCAATGCTTAGCGGCATTAAGATTTTTGAAATCGCTCTGTTTTCATATTTAAAAAGCTTTCCTAACATTTGAATACCTCCCTGAAATACTCGTCTACTGATTTACCCTGTGTTTCGCGTAAGTCGTCAACAGTTGACTGCATAACAACCTGACCCTCTTTAATCATCACAAATTCATCAAGCACCTTTTCAACATCTGAAATAAGGTGAGTTGAAATAAGAACGGTTGCGTCCTCAGCGTAATTTGAAACGATTGTGTTAAGAATATAATCTCTTGTAGCCGGGTCAACACCGCCGATAGGCTCATCAAGCAGATAAAGCTTTGCTCTTCTAGACATTACAAGCACAAGCTGAACTTTTTCCTTTGTGCCTTTTGAAAGTGTTTTATACTTTCTACTCGGGTCGATTGAGAGCATATTGAGCATTTCTTCAGCTCTTGAGCGGTCAAAATCCTCATAAAAATCCTCAAACATATCGAGCGTTTCATAAACCTTCATTGAATTACTTAAAAAGTTGCGCTCAGGTAAGTATGAAACAATACTTTTTGTTTCAATTCCAGGTGCCTTGCCGTCAACCAAAAGTTCACCCGAACTAGCCTTTAAAAGTCCTGCTGCGGTTTTGATAAGAGTTGTCTTACCGCTGCCGTTTGGGCCTAAAAGACCGATGATCTTACCGCTTTCAAGCTTTAAGTTTACATTGTCGAGCGCTTTAACATATCCGAAAAATTTCGTTAAGTTGTTACATTCCAATAATGTACTCATAATTTCCTCCTAAAACTAATTTTTATTTTTTCTTTGATAAAAAGTAATATTGCTACCATCAAAATTGATAAGGCAAAAAGCACTACTGCAGCTATAATTTTGTCTAAACAGAAAAAATATCTGAAACGATAAAAAATATAACAAAATTATTATCAGAATTTTTTCTGTTTTCTTCAAATTTTTTATTTTCTTTACACCTTTACTGCCACAGCTCGTCAATAATCTTTTCGGTTTCTTGTTTTTCAAGTCCGAGTTGCTTTATTTCATTTATAAAGCCTTTGACAATCTGCTCGGCTTTTTCAACCTTTGCTTTTTCGATAACCTGAGAGTCTTCAGTAACCTGTCTGCCTGTCGCGCGCTGCACAGTAACCAGTAATCTGCTTTCAAGCTCCTGCAATGCTCTTTGCATTGTATTCGGATTTACCGCCGCCTCAACCGCAAGCTCTCTGACACTCGGGATTCTGTCGCCTTTTTGTAGCTTTCCGGAAAGAATCTCGGCTTCGATTTTATCAGCTATCTGAATATAAATCGGACTTTTATTGTCAAAATTCCAACCCAACTTAACACCTCCTTGTGTTGTTTTGTATTACTGTACTATTTGAATAATACACTAATACAAGCGTTTTGTCAAGTACTTTTTTAAAAAAGTTAAAAATTTTTATTGAAATGACTGTTTTAGTATGGTATATTAGACTAAATTTATAATACAAATTTTCGGAGTATTTAATTATGAATGATAAGCAATTAAAGGATTTACTTAATTCATTAACATTAGAGCAGAAGCTCGGTCAGCTATTCCAATGCTCAGGTCAGGCATTTGATAAAGATGGTGCTGTTACAGGTATTGCGTGGCTTGACTGGATGACTGAGAAATATACTAAAAACTGCGGCTCTATTCTTAATGTTTTTGATAATAAAAAGCTAAGAAAAATTCAGGAAAAGCATCTTGAGAACAATCCTGTTCCGCTTATGTTTATGGCTGATATTATCAACGGCTACCGCGTTGTTTTTCCATCCTCAATCGCTCAGGGCTGCTCATTTAATCCCGACCTTGCCGAAAAGGCGGCTGAAATTGCCGCTTATGAATCCTCAAAGCACGGTGTAAATGTTACATTCTCCCCTATGGTTGATGTAAGCCGCGATGCAAGATGGGGCAGAATTTCGGAAGGTTATGGCGAATCTACCTTGCTCAATGCTGACTTCGCTGTAGCAAATGTTAAAGGCTATCAGGGTGATTCGCTCGAAAGTGATGATACAATCGCCGCTTGTGTTAAACATTTTGCGGCTTACGGCGCACCTTGTGACGGCAGAGATTACAACGGTGTTGAGATGTCCGAGCGAATGTTAAGAACTACATACCTGCCTGCTTACAAGGCGGCGGTTGATGCAGGCGCAAAGCTCATTATGCCTTCATTCAACACAATAAACGGTGTTCCAAGCACCGCTAACCCGCATCTTTTAAAGGATATTTTAAGAGATGAATGGGGCTTTAAAGGCATTGCAATTTCCGACTACTGCGCAGTTCAGGGAGTTTATGCTGAAGGTGCGGCTAATTCTAAAGAAGATGCCGCAAAAATGTGCCTTGAATGCGGCGTTGACATTGATATGGTCGATGATGTTTACGTTATCGCACTGAAAAACGCAGTTGAAAGCGGTATGGTTTCAATGGAAACTGTTGACAAATCGGTAATGCGCGTGCTCAGCCTTAAAAATGAATTAGGTCTGCTTGATGACCCTTATAAATATGTAAAACTCGATAGCGAAGATGTTGAACTTCATTCTGAACAGCACAAAGAATTTGCTACCGATTTTGCCTGTCAGTCAACCGTACTTCTCAAAAACCAAGGCGAGCTTCCGTTTAATAAAAACGATAAAATCGCATTTATCGGACCTTTCTCAGATGTAAACGAGCTTATCACAAGATGGTCAATGGTGACTCCGCACAGAGATAAAGGTATTTCTATCCAAGAGGCATTAAATCACAAATTCGGAGCAGGCAAATACACCTGCGACAAGGGTTGCCCGTTTATGACTGAGGACGAATACGTTGATATGTGGGCACCTGATGAAGCAATCGGTCACGAGGAAGAATTGCTGAAAACCGCAATCGAAAACGCAAAATCAGCTGATAAAGTTGTGCTTTGCCTCGGTGAGCATCAATCACTTTTCGGCGAGGCTCATTCACGCTCGGATATCCGCTTGCCTAAAATACAGCGTGATTTATTTGATGAGATATATAAGGTAAATAAGAATATCACCGTTGTTCTTTTCAACGGCAGACCGCTTGATATCTCCGATATCAGTGAAAAGGCAAACGCAATACTAGACGTATGGTTCCCCGGAACTTACGGCGCTGAGGCTATCGTCGATATGCTTTTCGGCGACCGCGTTCCGTCAGGTAAGCTTGCTATGTGCTTTCCGCGTGCGGTGGGTCAGGTGCCGATTCATCACGAGGTGCTTCGCACCAACCACTATCACCCTGTCGGCGGCAGAAAAAGCGCCTACGCTTGCCGATATATCGACTGCGAAAGCACACCGCTCTATCCGTTTGGTTACGGTCTTTCTTATACTGGTTTTGAGTATTCGACTCCTACAATTAGCAAAGAAACTATGACAAGAGAAGAAACTCTCACCGTATCGGTTGAAGTCACAAACACGGGAAAGGTTGACGCTTACGAAACAGTACAGCTGTATCTTCACGATGAAAAAGCATCTTATGTGGCTCTTCCTATGAGGTCGCTCAAGGCTTACAAAAAAGTCTTTATAAAGAAGGGTGAAACTGTAAAGGTTGATTTTAAAATCAATGAAGATAGCTTGAAATTCTATGATTATAATATGAATTATATCAGTGAAAACGGTCAATTTACCATCTTTATCGGCGGTGACAGCCTGACCGAAAACTACGTTCAGTTTGATTTGGTATAATAGTAGTATAGCAGGGCGGGAGTAAACTCCCGCCGCTTTTTATTTTGATTTCTTCTAATTACTGCAACTCTTGATACCTCCCTTTATGCAAAGGGAGGATTTTTGTATATTATAACCAATTAATTTTATACACTTTTCACAAAATTCAAGAATTATCGAATTTCCCCTTGAAGTTCATATGAACCTATGATATAATTAGGTAAACTCAAAAAAGAAAAGGAGGCAAAAGCGAATGATTAGTCAGTTAATTCCCGGAACGGCAACGCCGTTTGGCAATATAAAAGGCGGCGCTTTTGCATTATTCGAGCCGATGATAACCGCAACAGGCGGTTTATCGCTCGCTCAGGTCTGTTCGATAACAGGACTTGAAGGCTCTACTATACAAAACTGGGTCAAGCGAGGCTTTATCGCCCACCCAGTTAAGAAAAAATACTTTCAGCGCCAGCTTTCGCGTATACTTATTTTGAGCGCGATGCGTGACAGTATGCAGCTTGACAACATAGTCGCACTGCTTAAATACATCAACGGCGATGTTGAGGACGAAAAAGATGATAACATTTCAGAAGCCAAGCTTTTCGATTTTTTTTGCAATATTGTACGAAAAATTGACATAGAAAAAGGTGTAAACACCGTTGAAATTGAAAGGCAAATCAATGATGAAATCAAGGATTTCAAAGGACCTTTTTCGGATTCAAAACTACGCGTTTACAACACACTTAAAACTATGACTTTAGGTTACATTACGGGCAGATACAAACAGGAAACCGATTTCTTTTATAACTCATTTATGAACTGAAATCTCTTGTTTGTATGCGCGCATAATTAAAACTAAGGCTTTAGGAGGAATATCTATGAATTGGTTTACAAACTGGTA